>NZ_CP081495.1:0-301299 GCF_025919725.1 Flavobacterium agricola
AACCCTTCACAAAATGAACGTTTTAAAAAATAGTTTTTAAAAAGATGCATTTTTATTTGTTTGCGATAAAAAAAAGGTACTATCTTTGCCATCGCAAACAAGGATATATGCCTTGTTTTTTTATCTCAAGTTCATAAACCTATTGTAATCTTCAAAACGCTTTTAAAATCGGCTAAAACCGGTTAAAAAAGAAAAAAAAATATTTTTCTAAAAAAGTTTTGTAAGATTAAAAATAAGTTTTACTTTTGCACTCGCAACTGTGAAAAACACGGGATGCGTTAAAAAAGAAGTAACGATTACGTTCATTGATATATTGAATTGACAGCAAAAAAGTAAGAGAGTAATCTCGTATTAAAGAAAAAAAGACCTAGCAATCGTACAATAATAAAAATATACGATGAAGAGTTTGATCCTGGCTCAGGATGAACGCTAGCGGCAGGCCTAACACATGCAAGTCGAGGGGTAGAAGCAGCTTGCTGCTTTGAGACCGGCGCACGGGTGCGTAACGCGTATGCAACCTACCTTATACTAAGGAATAGCCCAGAGAAATTTGGATTAACGCCTTATGGTGTTTTAGATTGGCATCAATATAAGACTAAAGATTACGGTATAAGATGGGCATGCGTCCCATTAGTTAGTTGGTAAGGTAACGGCTTACCAAGACGATGATGGGTAGGGGTCCTGAGAGGGAGATCCCCCACACTGGTACTGAGACACGGACCAGACTCCTACGGGAGGCAGCAGTGAGGAATATTGGTCAATGGAGGCAACTCTGAACCAGCCATGCCGCGTGCAGGAATAAGGTCCTATGGATTGTAAACTGCTTTTGTATAGGAAGAAACCATCCCTTGCGAGGGGTCTTGACGGTACTATACGAATAAGGATCGGCTAACTCCGTGCCAGCAGCCGCGGTAATACGGAGGATTCGAGCGTTATCCGGAATCATTGGGTTTAAAGGGTCCGTAGGCGGCCTAGTAAGTCAGTGGTGAAAGTTTGCAGCTTAACTGTAAAATTGCCATTGAAACTGCTGGGCTTGAATTTTTGTGAAGTAACTAGAATATGTAGTGTAGCGGTGAAATGCATAGATATTACATGGAATACCAATTGCGAAGGCAGGTTACTAACAAAGTATTGACGCTGATGGACGAAAGCGTGGGTAGCGAACAGGATTAGATACCCTGGTAGTCCACGCCGTAAACGATGGATACTAGTTGTTCGGTTTTCGGACTGAGTGACTAAGCGAAAGTGATAAGTATCCCACCTGGGGAGTACGAACGCAAGTTTGAAACTCAAAGGAATTGACGGGGGCCCGCACAAGCGGTGGAGCATGTGGTTTAATTCGATGATACGCGAGGAACCTTACCAGGGCTTAAATGTAGATTGACGTATTTGGAAACAGATATTTCTTCGGACAATTTACAAGGTGCTGCATGGTTGTCGTCAGCTCGTGCCGTGAGGTGTCAGGTTAAGTCCTATAACGAGCGCAACCCCTGTCGTTAGTTGCCATCGAGTGATGTCGGGAACTCTAACGAGACTGCCAGTGTAAACTGCGAGGAAGGTGGGGATGACGTCAAATCATCACGGCCCTTACGTCCTGGGCCACACACGTGCTACAATGGCCGGTACAGTGAGCAGCCACTACGCGAGTAGGAGCGAATCTACAAAACCGGTCACAGTTCGGATCGGAGTCTGCAACTCGACTCCGTGAAGCTGGAATCGCTAGTAATCGGATATCAGCCATGATCCGGTGAATACGTTCCCGGGCCTTGTACACACCGCCCGTCAAGCCATGGAAGCTGGGGGTACCTGAAGTCGGTGACCGCAAGGAGCTGCCTAGGGTAAAACTAGTGACTGGGGCTAAGTCGTAACAAGGTAGCCGTACCGGAAGGTGCGGCTGGAACACCTCCTTTCTAGAGAAGTATTGATAGGTTCAACTTTATATTGAAATTACTCTCGCTGTTAGTTCAAAAATTTATAAGTAAAATACAGAGTCTCGTAGCTCAGCTGGTTAGAGTACTACACTGATAATGTAGGGGTCCCCAGTTCGAGTCTGGGCGGGACTACTATTTTGTTTATAGATAAAAAAAGGAAATTCTAGGGTTGGGTGTTGAGATACTATCAACAAGGATTCAACATTCACATAGAAGAATGGGGGATTAGCTCAGCTGGCTAGAGCGCCTGCCTTGCACGCAGGAGGCCATCGGTTCGACTCCGATATTCTCCACGATTTTAGATAAATATCTAAATAACCGTTCATTGACATATTGCAATAGAAAATACAAACAAAAAGTAGAAAGAAAAAAAAATAATTTTTTTACAGTAGAACGCAAGTTCTGTGTAGAAAACTCATACATAAGCAAATTAAGGGCGTATGGGGGATGCCTAGGCTCTCAGAGGCGATGAAGGACGTGATAAGCTGCGAAAAGCTACGGGGATTGGCACACACGAATAGATCCGTAGATATCCGAATGGGGCAACCTGTCTAGTTGAAGACTAGTCACATCGAAAGATGAGCAAACCCGCTGAACTGAAACATCTAAGTAGGCGGAGGAGAAGAAAACAAGAGTGATTCCGTAAGTAGTGGCGAGCGAACGCGGAACAGCCCAAACCAATATTGTTACGGCAATATTGGGGTTGTAGGACCACGATATTTTATGCAAAGCGAATTAGAATAACCTGGAAAGGTTAACCGAAGAGGGTGATAGTCTCGTATAAGTAAGCGATGTAATAGATAGTGGTATCCTGAGTAGGTCGGGGCACGTGAAACCCTGATTGAATTTGCCGGGACCATCCGGTAAGGCTAAATACTCCTGAGAGACCGATAGTGAACCAGTACCGTGAGGGAAAGGTGAAAAGAACCGTGAATAACGGAGTGAAATAGATCCTGAAACCATACGCTTACAAGCGGTCGGAGCCCTTTTATGGGGTGACGGCGTGCCTTTTGCATAATGAGCCTACGAGTTACCGTTGCTGGCAAGGATAAGCACTTTAGGTGTGGATCCGTAGCGAAAGCGAGTCTTAATAGGGCGCTTTAGTCAGTAGTGGTAGACGCGAAACCGTGTGATCTACCCATGGACAGGTTGAAGTTTAGGTAACACTAAATGGAGGACCGAACCCGTTGACGTTGAAAAGTCTTGGGATGATCTGTGGGTAGGGGTGAAAGGCCAATCAAACTCGGAAATAGCTCGTACTCCCCGAAATGCATTTAGGTGCAGCGCTGTTTTAGTTTATTAGAGGTAGAGCTACTGATTGGATGCGGGGGCTTCACCGCCTACCAATTCCTGACAAACTCCGAATGCTAATAAATGTTTTACAGCAGTGAGGGCATGGGTGCTAAGGTCCATGTCCGAGAGGGAAAGAACCCAGACCATCAGCTAAGGTCCCCAAATGTATACTAAGTTGAAAAAACGCGGTTTGTTTGCTTAGACAGCTAGGATGTTGGCTTGGAAGCAGCCATTCATTTAAAGAGTGCGTAACAGCTCACTAGTCGAGCGAACGAGCATGGATAATAATCGGGCATAAGTATACTACCGAAGCTATGGATTTGCGCTAAGCGCAAGTGGTAGGGGAGCATTCTAAACTGGGTTGAAGGTGTACTGTGAGGTATGCTGGACTGTTTAGAAAAGCAAATGTAGGCATAAGTAACGATAAGGAGGGCGAGAAACCCTCCCGCCGTAAGACTAAGGTTTCCTGAGCTATGCTAATCAGCTTAGGGTTAGTCGGGACCTAAGGCACACCCGAAGGGGGACGTCGATGGCCAACGGGTTAATATTCCCGTACTTCTAATAATTGTGATGGGGTGACGGAGTGATGAAAGCACCGCGGACTGACGGAATAGTTCGTTAAAGTACGTAACTATAGGACTTGTAGTAAAATGCGCAGGTCTTGGTGAAATACGATAGTACACAAAATCTTCGGATGGCGTGATAGTGTGCCTAAGGGCTTCCAAGAAAAACCTCTAAACATAGATTATTAGAACCCGTACCGTAAACCGACACAGGTAGTCGAGGAGAGTATCCTCAGGCGCTCGAGAGATTCATGGCTAAGGAATTAGGCAAAATAGACCTGTAACTTCGGGAGAAAGGTCGCCAGCAGCAATGCTGGCCGCAGTGAAAAGGTCCAGGCGACTGTTTATCAAAAACACAAGGCTTTGCAAAATCGTAAGATGACGTATAAGGTCTGACACCTGCCCGGTGCTGGAAGGTTAAGAGGAGATGTTATTCGCAAGAAGAAGCATTGAATTGAAGCCCCAGTAAACGGCGGCCGTAACTATAACGGTCCTAAGGTAGCGAAATTCCTTGTCGGGTAAGTTCCGACCTGCACGAATGGTGTAACGATCTGGACACTGTCTCAGCCATGAGCTCGGTGAAATTGTAGTAACGGTGAAGATGCCGTTTACCCGCAGTGGGACGAAAAGACCCTGTGCACCTTTACTATAGCTTAGTATTGTTCTTGGATAAGTGATGTGTAGGATAGGTGGGAGACTATGAAGTGGCGTCGCTAGGCGTTGTGGAGTCATTGTTGAAATACCACCCTTTGCTTATCTGAGGTCTAACTCTGCGTTGCAGAGGACATTGCTTGGTGGGTAGTTTGACTGGGGTGGTCGCCTCCAAAAGAGTAACGGAGGCTTCTAAAGGTTCCCTCAGTACGCTTGGTAACCGTGCGTAGAGTGCAATGGCATAAGGGAGCTTGACTGAGAGACATACAGGTCGATCAGGTACGAAAGTAGAGCATAGTGATCCGGTGGTTCCGCATGGAAGGGCCATCGCTCAAAGGATAAAAGGTACGCCGGGGATAACAGGCTGATCTCCCCCAAGAGCTCATATCGACGGGGGGGTTTGGCACCTCGATGTCGGCTCGTCACATCCTGGGGCTGGAGAAGGTCCCAAGGGTTGGGCTGTTCGCCCATTAAAGTGGCACGCGAGCTGGGTTCAGAACGTCGTGAGACAGTTCGGTCTCTATCTACTGTGGGCGTTAGAAATTTGCGTGGATCTGATTCTAGTACGAGAGGACCGAATTGGACTAACCTCTGGTGTATCAGTTGTGCCGCCAGGTGCATCGCTGAGTAGCTACGTTGGGCAGGGATAAGCGCTGAAAGCATATAAGCGCGAAACCCACCACAAGATTAGATTTCTTTAAAGGGTCGTTGTAGATGACAACGTTGATAGGCTATAGATGTAAAGGCAGTAATGTCATAGTCGAGTAGTACTAATAACCCGTAAGCTTATGTATTTGTCTCCTGCTGAAATTAAGTAGGCAGGAGGACTTCTTTCTAATAAAAGTAGAAGTGTTTGTAAATAAAAAAACTATTGTAATAGGGTCAACCATATATTGCTAGAGATAGCAAACCGATTTAAGGTGGTTATTGCAACGAGGCTCACCTCTTCCCATCCCGAACAGAGAAGTTAAGCTCGTTAGCGCAGATGGTACTGCATTTATGTGGGAGAGTATGTCGCTGCCTTTTTTTATAAGTCCGAATCAGAAATGGTTCGGACTTTTTTGTTTTATATTGGAAGTTATATTTTGCGTTAGGGATAGCAGCGATATCCTTTTATGTAACATAGTGGAATAAAATAAGCGGATAGCCCGACCCGAGCTATCCGCTTATTTTGTTTAATTATTTGCTATTTAAGCGAGGGTAACACGTTTATATTTTTATTTCAAACGTTGTCTTACTGCTTCGTATAAAAATGCGCCACAAGCCACAGAAACGTTTAATGAAGATATTGTTCCGTACATTGGTAATTTTGCTTTGTGATTTACCATTTTTAATACGGAAGGATTTACCCCTTTATCTTCCGATCCCATAATTATGGCAATGGGTTTATTAAAGTTTATATCGTAAATGTTATTGTCTGTTTTTTCTGTTGCAGCTACGGTTTGTATATCTGATGCTTCCAAGAAATAGACAGCGTCTTTAATATGATCTACTTTACAAATAGGTACATTAAACACAGCTCCTGTTGATGTTTTTACTGTATCTCCATTTACAGGTGCAGCACCTTGTTTTTGAATGATGATTCCATTTACACCGGTACATTCGGCAGTACGAATGATGGCTCCGAAATTACGAGCGTCAGATATTTGATCTAAAATTAAAAATAGGGGTGTTTTACCGCTTTCTAATACGGTTTCGACCAAGTCTTCTATCGTAACAAATTCGATAGGTGCAATGCTTGCTACTGCGCCTTGATGGTTGTTGGATGTTAGTTTGTTTAATTTTTCAACGGGTACGTATGAAAAGTTTATATTTTTTGATTTCATTACTTTAAAAAGCTCTTGCATTAATTCGCCTTTAGCTTCTTTTTGAATGAATACTTTATCTATATTTTTGCCTGCATTGATGGCTTCAATTATGGCACGGATTCCGAAAATTTGATCTTCTTTTTGCATGTTACAAATATAAAAAAAAAACCACTGCATTGCAGTGGTTTTAATTTTTGTATTGGAATTTTAGTTGTTATCCCAAATTAATTTATTGTTCATGGTGTCACCTCCTAAACGTGCAACAGCTTCTTCATAGTTAACTCTATTTAAAGTAGCTTCAGTATAAGGATATCTTACACGTGACGGTAAATCAGTAAATGCCCCGTTTATAGATATTGCTGACGGTGTAGGTTCAAACGTATATTCTGTCACCGTAGTGTTTCCTACTGGCGCTGGTGCTATTAATTGAACTACATCCCCAGGTTTAACTAAGAATTTAGGGAAACCTGTTCTTCTGTATTCTGCCCATGCCTCATACGGTTGCATAAATAAGGCAATATACTTTTGATTTAAAACACTTTCTTCACTAGCAGCAGGCAATGATGCCATGTAAGCTGCAGCAGCTGTTGATTCTACTCCCCATTGATCTAATGATGCTTGTACACCTTGCTCATAATCGGTTTGATTCCAACCATTAGCTTCTGCTAATAAAAACTTAACTTCTGCATAAGTCATAAAATATTCTGTATAATCTGCCTTTAAAATACTTTGACTATATGGTGACGCAGATGGTCTTTGGCTACCAGTTAAGCCACTAGGAATACCAAAAGGCATACCCTTATAATATTTATTAATCGTATCAATTGATGTTGAATATACAGGGTTATAACTTCTAGATAAAGCATCTCTTAGTATAGTACCTACTGGTGCCACTACTTGTTGTAACCTTGGGTCAACAACTGTCAGTCCTGAGTTTGGTAATGTACCTTTTAGTAAACTTACAAATGTGTTTGATACGGTATAATCATTTCTATTATCAACAAAGAATGCAATATAATTAGGTGCAGGGTTAATTGAATTATTTTCATAAGTTACTCCTGCTGAATCATCATTAGATTGCATTAAATCACCTGGATTTGCTGCAAGTTCGCTAATATGTTGCTGAGCTAAACCTGAAAGTGGGCTGTTTTTTAAACGAGTTGCAATACGTAAACGTAATGAATTAGCAAATTTTCTTAATTTTTGAACATCGTTGCCAAAAACATTTTCTCCAGTGTATGCTTCTTTTTTTATGAAAATGTATGGTACATCTGAATTAGCATCAATTTGTGCGACTGATTCTTCAAGTTCTTTTAATAAGTCAGCATAAATATCTTCTTGTTTTGCATATTTCGGACTTAAGTTATCAATATCTAATGCCTGAAAATCTGGATTAGAATTTCCATATGACCAATAAGGTACATCACCAAATGTATCAGCTAAATTTTGAAAAATATAAGCTAAGAATATTCTAGAAGCTGCAACTTGTATATCATTGTTTCCATAAACTGCTGATGCTACAACTGTTTCTGGGTCAGTGTTTAACTCAATTATTTTTTTGAAGTTGTTTGCTTGTTGATAGTACGCATTGAATATCGAAACTGCAGTGCCATCTCTATATTGGTAACGATCTTCTTCAGTATAATTTCTTTGTGCTGAATACTGTACCCATGGTAACGCCATTCTTGCTGTTCCAAATGAGCCTCTGATTGTTGTTCCAACTATTTGTTTTGTAGCATTATTGTAGATACCATAAGTAGGAACTGTTAATGGATTATTTGGATTTGTATTATCTTCCTCAAAACCCTCTGTACATGAGAAAAGAGATAAGCTTAAGAAAGCTAGTAATGTATATTTAATTATTTTCATGTCTTTTGAATTTTATAGTTTAATTTCTAGGTTAGCTCCGAAAGATCTAACTGAAGGTAATGAACCACCCTCTAAACCTTGAATATTACCACTACCGTATGAAGTGTTTTCAGGGTCCATTCCTTTCCAATCTAATCCCCAAGCAAATAAGTTTCTAGCATATGCAGAAATTCTTAATGCAGAGATTTTATTGTTAAAGTATTTTGCTGGGAATGAATAGCCTAAAGTAACTTCTCTTAATTTGATATAACTAGCGTCGAACACGTTTTGTGCATCTACGTTGTTATAATGATTTTGCGAATAATCATACCCACTAGTAACTACCGTATTAGGTTGCCCATCTGCTGTAACCCCAGGTAAAATAATACCGTTTTCACGAATACCATTAGCTGCAGATCCCTCTAACATACCTGAGTACATACCCCACATGTGTGATGTTGAAAAATAGTGACCACCTTTTTGAATATCTACTAAAGCACTTAATGTTATATTTTTGTACGTAAATGTGTTACGAATACCCATGTTGTAATCTGGAATAACAGAACCTAAAGCTTTTACTGTACTTGTAGGTTTATATAAGCCATTTTCTACTATTCTGTTACCGTTATCGTCATATGTGTAATCAGTACCGAAAATTTGTCCGTATGGCTGACCTACTTGCGCAACTAAAGATGCTCTAAAAGGTGCACTAGCAATTGTATAAGTTTCTGCTTGTCCTTCTAAAGACAATAATTTATTGTTGTTTTTTGAGAAGTTCCAAGTAATGTCCCAATTAAAGTTTTCTGTTCTTACTGGGTTTACAAATACAGTTGCTTCTAAACCTTTGTTTTCCATTTCTCCAATATTAAAATATTTATATTGGAATCCTGTAGCTCCTGTTATTTGTAAAGGCGTAATTAAATCTTTTGTTCTGTCTTGGTAGTAAGCTACATCAAAACCAAATCGGTTGTTAAAAAATTTCATTTCTAAACCTAATTCTTTACTTGTTTTAGTTTCAGGTTTTAGATCAGGATAATTCGCAGTTGCTGATTGACCGTAAGTTGGTATGCCTTGAAAAGGAGTTCCAATGTTATAGTAGTTTAATAATGAATATGGATCAGCTCCGTTGGATACTTGTGCCCATGATGCTCTAACTTTACCAAAACTTAGCCAATCTTGGTCCGTCATTAATTGTGAGAAAATAAAACTTCCTGATATGGATGGATAAACACCTGCTTTGTTTACTGTTGAGAAATAATCTTTTCTTACAGTACCTTCTAAAAATAAATAGCCTTTGTATCCAAAAGAAGCCATACCATACATACTGTTAATGGTTTGTACAGTTTCACTTTTTTCACTTCTTGAAGGGTTTACTGAGTTTGATAAATTATAAAAATCAGGAATAATTAAACCACCTGAGGTAAATCCTCTTAAAGATGACCCAGTATTTCTACGTTTGTTAACCCCTGCGAATGCATTTACACTGAAATCTCCAAAGTTTTTGTTGAAATGTAAACGTAATTCGTAATTAAATTCTGATCTTAAATATTTTGTTTCATCATAACTAGACATTGCTTGTGAACCTACTGCAACCCTATTACCGATTTTAAAATCATAATGGTCACCATATAGGTTGGCAACTGCAAAGAAGTTTTCGTTAAAATCGTATTGTAATTTTACGTTACCATACACACGGTGTCTTCTATCGCTAGATGTATTTTTGTTAATTACCCAATATGGGTTATCAGAATATGCTGGAGTCGCATCATCCCATGCTGTTCTGTTCCAAGTACGTTGTGAACCATCTGGATTGATGTAGCTTTTTAACGCACCATAATCTAATTGGCGTTGTCCCCATTGATAGAATTTTTGTGCTAATGAATTATCTCCGTACCCTTGTTCTGGTCTGTTAAAACCTTTTGTATCGGTATAGCTAATCATTGCGTCAAATTTTAACTTTTCTGTGATTTTTGCACCCCCATTTAATGAAAGCATATTTTTAGATAAGTTTGAATTTGGAACAATACCGTTAGTTAACTGATTTGTATATGATAAACGAATATTACTTTTATCTGTAGCATGTGATAATGCTGCAGAATTAGTTGTAGTTACTCCCGTGTTAAAAAATGATTTTACATCATTTTTAGGAGCAACCCAAGCTCTTTCTTTCATATATTGATCAGGGAAATTAGGATCGAATGCATCCCAAGCTAGGTACATTAAATTAGGATCGTATTTAGGTCCCCAGCTTTCATCTACAGAGTATTGGGCTAAATTATAAGTTTGACCATTAATAACCTGTTGGTCTAAGCCATATCCACCACCATATTCTCTTTGTAATTTAGGCATAATGTAAACCGTTTCTAAATCAACCCCTGTTTTAAAAGAAACTTCAGATTTACCTTTTTTAGCACTTTTGGTAGTGTACATAATAACCCCGTTTTGTGCTCTAGAACCATATAATGCAGCAGCAGCACCACCTTTTAATACAGTTACAGATTCAATATCTTCTGGGTTAATGTCTGCAGATGTATCTCCGTAATCTCTACCACCAGCTCCACGTTGTGTGTCTGAACTATTAAAGTTTGAGTTGTCGAATGGAATACCATCTACTACGATTAAAGGTTTGTTGTTACCTGTAATCGAGTTTATACCTCTAATCGTAATTCTGTTAGAACCACCCATAGAAGAAGGAGCTGTAACTTGCACCCCTGCAATGTTACCAGATAAACCAGTTAAAACGTTTGTTTGTCCTGAACTGTTTAATTCTTCTCCGCTAATTTGTTGTTGAGAATAACCTAATGCTTTCTTCTCTCTTTTAATACCTAAAGCTGTAACAACAACTTCGTCTAAAGTTCTGGTACTATCATCCAATGTAATTTGCATTGGCGCAGTCGTAGCAGGAAGTTCTTTTGACTCCATACCAATAAAGCTGAATACTAAAACTTGTCCATCTTTGGCATCAATTTCAAATTTACCATCAATGTTACTTTGTGTCCCATTTTGCGTTCCTTTTATAAGGACACTAACCCCTGGTAGAGGAAAACCACTTTCGTCAGTAACAACACCAGAAACTTGAGCAAAAGCGATGCTCGAGTATAAGGTCGTTACGAAAGTTAAATTTTTAATAAACCTGTTCATAAATACTAATTTTTTGTTAATGCTAATTTTAAGAAATTTTTAATATTAAACAAGTTTTCATTGTTTTTTTTACCTCAATGTTGATTTATTGTTATTATGGCATTTATTTAAGGTTAAATGTTATGATTTTTTTAAGAATTGTTACTTGTTTCCTTATTTGTTGTTTATTGTTCAAACAATTGGCTTTAACGTTAAAGTGTTTTTTTGTTAAATTTTGATTGATTTTATGACTCTTTCATTTTCAGATTGTTATTTTCGTCGAATTGAAAAATGTTGAAGTTTTTTTAACATTTATGCTTATTTGTTTTAAATGTTTGTAAGGAGTTAAAATGTGGTATATATATAATAGGTATAAATGTTTGATTTAATTCAACTTCGATATTACTTAGTTTATAATAAAAAAAATGTGAATATTTGAAAATTAATTAATTGTGATTTGTTTGTAAAATAAAAATAAGTATATTTGCAAACCCGAAAAAGCGGGAATTAATAACGTTAGTAATTTATAAACATTATGCCAACAATTCAACAATTAGTAAGAACAGGGAGAACCCAAATAGCTAAGAAGAGTAAATCGGCTGCTTTAGATTCTTGTCCTCAAAGAAGAGGGGTTTGTACGCGTGTTTACACTACTACACCAAAAAAACCAAACTCTGCAATGCGTAAAGTTGCGCGTGTACGTTTGACAAATGGTAATGAAGTGAATGCTTACATCCCAGGAGAAGGACATAACTTACAAGAGCACTCGATAGTATTAGTTAGAGGTGGTAGAGTTAAAGATTTACCTGGTGTGCGTTACCACATTGTTCGTGGAGCGTTAGATACTGCAGGAGTTGCAGGAAGAACACAACGTAGATCTAAGTATGGTGCAAAACGTCCAAAACCAGGACAAGCTCCAGCTACTACAGGTAAAAAGAAATAAGAATTAAACTCTTTTAAACAAAAGACATGAGAAAAAGACAGGCCAAAAAAAGACCTCTTTTACCAGATCCTAAGTTCAATGATCAGTTAGTTACACGTTTTGTTAATAACTTAATGTGGGACGGTAAAAAATCTACTGCTTTTAAAGTATTTTATGATGCTTTAGAGATTGTAGAAACTAAAAAACAAGATGCAGAAAAATCTTCATTAGAGATTTGGAAAGATGCATTGACAAATGTTATGCCACACGTAGAAGTTCGTTCTCGTCGTGTAGGTGGAGCTACATTTCAAATTCCTATGCAAATTCGTCCAGATAGAAAAATTTCTATGGCGATGAAATGGATGATTCTTTATGCTAGAAAAAGAAATGAGAAATCTATGGCTGGTAAATTAGCTTCTGAAATTTTAGCTGCTGCTAAAGAAGAAGGTGCGGCAGTTAAGAAAAGAATGGATACTCATAAAATGGCAGATGCTAATAAGGCATTCTCTCACTTTAGATTCTAATATATAAAGAACAACACAAAATGGCTAGAGATTTAAAATACACTAGAAACATTGGTATTGCTGCTCACATTGATGCTGGTAAAACAACAACAACAGAGCGTATACTTTTCTATACTGGTAAAAACCATAAAATGGGAGAAACTCACGAAGGTTCTTCTACAATGGACTGGATGGAACAAGAAGCTGAAAGAGGGATTACAATCCAGTCTGCAGCTACAACTTGTACTTGGAATTTCCCAACGCAACAAGGTCAAAAAATTGCTGATACTAAAGAATACCACTTCAATATTATTGATACTCCAGGGCACGTTGACTTCACTGTAGAGGTTAACCGTTCTTTACGTGTATTAGATGGATTAGTGTTCTTGTTTTCTGCAGTAGATGGTGTTGAGCCACAGTCTGAAACAAACTGGAGATTAGCAGATAACTACAAAGTTCCTCGTTTAGGGTTTGTTAATAAAATGGACCGTCAGGGAGCTAACTTCTTAAATGTTTGTAATCAAGTAAAAGAAATGCTTGGTTCTAACGCTGTGCCAATTGTATTGCCTATTGGTGATGAGGCTGACTTTAAAGGAGTTGTAGATTTAATTAAAAACAGAGCTATTGTATGGCATGATGAAAACTTCGGAAGTACTTACGACGTAGTTGAAATTCCTGCTGATATGGCTGCTGAAGTTAGAGAATTCAGAGGTAAACTTATCGAAGAGATTGCGGCTTATGACGAAAATCTTTTAGAAAAATACATGACTGATGAAGAATCTATTACTGAAGAAGAAATGCATGCTGCATTACGCGCTGCTACTCTAGATATGAGTATCATTCCTATGATGTGTGGATCATCATTCAAAAACAAAGGGGTTCAGTTTATGATTGACTCTGTTTGTCGTTATTTACCTGCGCCAACTGATAAAGAAGGTATTGAAGGTACTAACCCAAACACTGAAGAGCCAGTGGTTCGTAAACCATCGGTTACTGATCCTTTTGCTGCTTTAGCATTCAAAATTGCTACTGACCCATTCGTTGGTCGTTTAGCTTTCTTCCGTACTTATTCAGGGCGTTTAGATGCAGGTTCTTATGTGTTAAACACACGTTCAGGTAACAAAGAACGTATTTCTCGTATTTACCAAATGCACTCTAATAAACAAAACCCAATTGAATACATTGAGGCTGGAGATATTGGTGCTGCAGTAGGTTTTAAAGATATTAAAACCGGAGATACATTATGTGATGAGAAACACCCGATTGTATTAGAATCTATGGTTTTCCCTGATCCGGTTATTGGTATTGCTATTGAGCCTAAAACAAAAGCGGACGTTGATAAAATGGGTATGGCTTTAGCTAAGTTAGCTGAAGAAGATCCTACTTTCACAGTTCGTACTGACCAAGCTTCAGGACAAACTATCATTTCAGGTATGGGTGAGTTACACTTAGATATTATTGTTGACCGTTTAAAACGTGAGTTTAAGGTTGAAGTAAATCAAGGTGAACCACAAGTTGAGTACAAAGAATCATTTACTAAATTCGCTGATCACAGAGAAACTTATAAAAAGCAATCTGGTGGACGTGGTAAATTCGGTGATATCGTATTCAAAATTGGACCTGCTGATGATGTTGACGGAAAGCCATTCGAAGGTTTACAATTCGTTAACGAAGTTAAAGGTGGTAACGTACCAAAAGAATATATTCCTGCAGTAGAAAAAGGATTTAAAGAATCTATGAAACAAGGTCCTTTGGCTGGTTTCGCAATGGACTCTTTGAAAGTAACTTTAGTGGATGGATCTTTCCATCCGGTTGACTCTGATGCATTGTCGTTTGAATTAGCTGCTAAAATGGGATATAAAGAATCAGCAAAAGCTGCTGGTGCTGTTATTCTTGAGCCTATCATGAAGTTAGAGGTATTAACTCCAGAAGAAAACATGGGGGATATCGTTGGTGACTTAAACCGTCGTCGTGGTCAAATCAATGCGATGGATGATAGAAACGGAGCAAAAGTTGTTAAAGCTTCTGTGCCATTATCTGAAATGTTCGGTTATGTAACAACATTACGTACATTGTCATCAGGACGTGCGACTTCAGTAATGGAGTTCTCTCACTACGAACAAGCACCTGCTAACGTTCAAGAAGAGGTTATTAAAAAAGCTAAAGGTAACGCTTAATTATTTGAAAAATGAGTCAAAAAATTAGAATAAAATTAAAATCTTACGATCATATGTTGGTTGATAAATCAGCTGAAAAAATCGTAAAAACTGTAAAAAGTACTGGAGCAGTTGTAACAGGTCCAATTCCGTTACCTACTCATAAAAAGATTTTTACTGTATTACGTTCTCCACACGTAAACAAAAAAGCAAGAGAACAATTCGAGTTAAATTCTTACAAAAGATTACTAGATATTTACTCTTCGTCTTCAAAAACTATCGATGCTTTAATGAAATTAGAACTTCCTTCAGGAGTTGAAGTTGAAATTAAAGTGTGATAACATATTAAAAAAGAAAATTTTAAGCATTATGTTTTGATATTCAAAATGTAATGCTTATTTTTGTGCTCTCAAATTAAAAAAAAAATTATTAATATTTAAGTTTATTTATGTCTGGGTTAATTGGTAGAAAAATCGGCATGACTAGCTTATTCGATGAAAACGGGAAAAATATTCCTTGTACAGTAATCGAAGTTGGTCCATGTGTCGTTACCCAAGTCAGAACCAAAGAGGTTGACGGGTATGAAGCGTTACAACTTGGTTTCGATGACAAAACAGAAAAACATGCTACTAAAGCTGAATTAGGTCATTTTAAAAAGGCTGGTACTGTTTCTAAGAAAAAAGTTGTTGAATTCCAAGATTTCGAAAACGAGTATAAATTAGGTGATGTGATCACTGCTGACTTGTTTATTGAAGGTGAGTATGTAGACGTTTCTGGAATTTCTAAAGGAAAAGGATTCCAAGGGGTTGTTAAACGTCATGGATTTGGCGGTGTTGGTCAACAAACACACGGTCAACATAACCGTTTACGCGCTCCAGGTTCTATTGGTGCATCTTCTTACCCATCACGTGTATTCAAAGGAATGCGTATGGCGGGAAGAACAGGTGGAGAAAGAGTTACAGTTCAAAACCTTGTTGTTTTAAAAGTGGTGGCTGAAAAGAATCTTTTAGTAGTTAAAGGGGCTGTTCCTGGTCACAAAAACTCTTATGTAATCGTTCAGAAGTAATGGAAGTAAAAGTATTAGATGTAAACGGAAAAGAAACTGGAAGAACAGTGCAACTTTCTGATTCAGTTTTCGCAATCGAGCCTAATAAACATGCAATTTACCTTGATGTTAAACATTTTTTAGCTAACCAAAGACAAGGAACTCATAAAGCAAAAGAGCGTAATGAGATTTCTGGTAGTACTAGAAAAATTAAAAAACAAAAAGGTACAGGTACGGCTCGTGCAGGTAGTGTTAAAAACCCTTTGTTTAGAGGTGGTGGAACAATTTTTGGCCCAAGACCAAGAAGTTATTCTTTCAAATTAAACAAATCGTTAAAAAGATTAGCTCGTAAATCTGCTTTTTCAATTAAAGCGCAAGAAGCTAACTTAGTAGTAGTAGAAGATTTTACTTTCGAAACTCCAAATACAAAAGCATTTATCAATGTTTTAAAGTCTTTAGGTATTGAAACTAAAAAATCTTTATTCGTGTTAGGTGAGTCAAATAACAATGTTTATTTATCATCACGTAACTTAAAGTCTTCTTCAGTAGTTACAGTTTCAGAATTAAATACTTATGCGGTTTTAAACGCAGCTAAAGTTGTTTTAACTGAAGGTTCTATCGAGGGAATTGTTGAAAACTTAAACAAATAGTAAGGAAATGAGTGTTATTATTAAACCTATCATTACTGAAAAAATCACTAAAGACGGTGAGATTTTTAATCGTTTTGGTTTTGTTGTAGACAAAAAAGCAAACAAAATTCAGATTAAAAACGCAGTAGAAGCTGCTTACGGTGTGAATGTTGTGAATGTAAATACAATGATCTACAGAGCTGATAGAACTGTTAAATACACTAAAAGTGGTTTAATATCAGGAAAGTCTAATGCTTACAAAAAAGCAGTAGTGCAAGTACAAGAAGGAGAAACAATTGATTTTTATACTAATATCTAATTACAATGTCAGTTAGAAAATTAAAACCTATTACCCCAGGTCAGCGTTTTAAAGTTGTGAATAGCTTTGACTCTATTACAACTGATAAGCCGGAGCGTTCATTATTAGCTCCGAAAAAAAACTCTGGAGGTAGAAATAGTCAAGGAAAAATGACTATGCGTCACTTAGGCGGTGGTCACAAACAACGTTACCGTATTATCGATTTTAAAAGAACTAAAGATGGTATTCCAGCTACAGTTAAAACAATCGAGTACGATCCAAACCGTTCAGCATTTATCTCTTTGTTAGCTTATGCTGATGGTGCTAAAACTTACGTTATTGCACAAAACGGTTTACAAGTTGGGCAAACAGTAGTTTCTGGTTCAGAAGCTGCACCAGAAATCGGAAATACTTTACCTTTAAGTAAAATTCCTCTAGGAACAGTTATTTCTTGTATCGAATTACGTCCAGGTCAAGGAGCTGTTATTGCTCGTTCAGCTGGTACTTTCGCTCAGTTAATGGCACGTGATGGTAAATATGCTACTATCAAAATGCCTTCTGGTGAAACACGTTTAATTTTATTAACTTGTTCTGCTACAATCGGAGCAGTTTCTAATCACGACCACCAATTAATCGTATCTGGTAAAGCAGGTAGATCTCGTTGGTTAGGTAGAAGACCTAGAACTAGACCAGTAGCAATGAACCCGGTAGATCACCCAATGGGTGGTGGTGAAGGACGCGCATCTGGAGGTCACCCACGCTCAAGAAAAGGATTACCATCTAAAGGTTACAGAACTCGTTCTAAAGTTAACCCGAGTAATAAGTATATCGTAGAACGTAGAAAGAAATAATAAGTAAGACATGGCACGTTCATTAAAAAAAGGACCTTTCGTTCACTTTAAATTAGAGAAAAAGGTTTTAGAAAATGCAGAAAAAGGTGGTAGCGCTGTTGTTAAGACATGGTCTAGAGCATCAATGATTACACCAGATTTCGTTGGACAAACAATCGCAGTTCATAACGGTCGTCAATTCGTACCTGTATATGTAACTGAGAATATGGTAGGTCATAAGTTAGGAGAATTTTCGCCAACACGTTCATTCCGTGGACACGCTGGTGCTAAAAATAAAGGTAAAAAATAATAAGAGGCTATGGGAGTTCGTAAAAGAGAAAGAGCCGAGCAGATTAAAGAAGCTAAAAAGCAAGTTGCTTTTGCTAAGCTAAATAACTGCCCTACGTCACCTAGAAAGATGCGCTTAGTTGCTGACATCGTTAGAGGACAAAAAGTAGAAAATGCTCTTAATATATTAAGATTCAGTTCAAAAAATGCTTCTCGTGATGTAGAGAAATTATTATTATCAGCTATTGCTAACTGGCAAGCTAAAAATACTGATGCAAACATCGAAGAAGCTGGCTTAATCGTAAAAGAGATCCGAGTTGATGGTGGTACAATGTTAAAAAGATTGCGCCCAGCACCTCAAGGTCGTGCACACAGAATTAGAAAACGCTCTAACCACGTAACAATCGTGTTAGGAGAAAATAATAAAACACAAAGCAATTCGTAAGCAGTATGGGACAAAAAACTAATCCAATCGGAAATCGCCTTGGTATTATCAGAGGATGGGATTCTAACTGGTATGGTGGAAATGATTATGGTGACAAGTTAGCTGAAGATTACAAAATCAGAAAGTACATCCATGCTCGTTTATCAAAAGCTAGTGTATCAAAAGTAATTATTGAAAGAACTCTTAAACTTGTAACCGTTACTATCACTACTGCTAGACCTGGTATCATTATCGGAAAAGGTGGTCAAGAGGTAGACAAGTTAAAAGAAGAATTAAAAAGAATTACTGACAAAGAGGTTCAAATTAACATCTTTGAAATTAAAAGACCTGAGCTTGACGCTTACTTAGTTGCAAGTGGTATTGCTCGTCAAATTGAAAACCGTATTTCTTACCGTCGTGCTATTAAAATGGCTATTGCATCTGCAATGCGTATGAATGCAGAAGGTATTAAAGTACAAATTTCTGGTCGTTTGAATGGTGCTGAAATGGCACGTTCAGAAAACTTCAAAGAAGGACGTATTCCTCTATCTACTTTCAGAGCTGATATTGATTATGCTTTAGGTGAAGCTCATACTGCATATGGTAGAATGGGTATTAAAGTATGGATCATGAAAGGTGAAGTATATGGTAAAAGAGAACTTTCTCCGTTAGCTGGTATGGATAAGCAAAAAGCTTCTAGACCTTCAGGTTCTTCTAACCATGGAAAAGGTAAACCTCAAGCTCGTAATAAAAGAAAGTAATTTAAAACTAAAGAACAATGTTACAGCCTAAAAGAACAAAATACCGTAAGGTACAGAAAGGTAAAATGAAAGGGGTGTCTCAAAGAGGACACGAACTTTCAAATGGAATGTTTGGTATCAAATCTTTAGATTACTCATTCATTACTTCACGTCAAATCGAAGCTGCACGTATTGCTGCAACTCGTTTCATGAAGAGAGAAGGACAGTTATGGATTAAAATCTTCCCAGATAAACCAATTACGAAAAAACCTCTAGAGGTACGTATGGGTAAAGGTAAAGGTGCAGTTGAATATTGGGCTGCAGTAGTTAAACCGGGAAGAATTATGTTTGAAGTTGGTGGTGTACCATTAGATGTTGCACAAGAGGCTTTACGTCTTGCCGCTCAAAAACTTCCTGTAAAAACTAAGTTTATCGTTGCTAGAGATTTCGAAGCATAATAAAAAAACATTATGAAACAATCTGAAATAAATAATCTATCTGCAGCTGAGTTACAAGAAAAACTTAGTGAGTTAAGAAAGACTTATACTGAACTTAAAAATGCTCACGCTATTTCTCCGATCACTAATCCGTTACAAATTCGTACAATTAGAAGATCTATTGCAAGAGTAGCTACTGAGTTAAGCAAAAAAGAGTTACTATAATTGTATTCTGCTGAAAGATGGAAAAAAGAAATTTAAGAAAAGAAAGAATTGGTGTTGTTACTTCTAACAAAATGGAGAAATCTATTGTTGTTGCAGAAACAAAAAAAGTAAAACACCCATTATATGGTAAGTTCGTGTTGAAAACTAAAAAATATGTTGCACACGACGAATTAAACGACTGTAACATTGGTGACACAGTTAGAATAATGGAAACACGTCCATTATCTAAAAACAAATGTTGGAGATTAGTTGAAATCATTGAAAGAGCGAAATAATTATGGTACAACAGGAATCTAGATTAAAAGTAGCAGATAACACGGGAGCTAAAGAAGTTTTAACTATCCGTGTTTTAGGAGGAACAAAGAAACGTTATGCTTCTATCGGAGATAAAATCGTTGTTACTGTTAAAGATGCAACTCCTAACGGAAACGTTAAAAAAGGAGCAGTATCTACAGCAGTAGTTGTTCGTACTAAAAAAGAAGTTCGCCGTGCAGACGGATCATACATCAGATTTGACGATAACGCATGTGTGTTATTAAACGCAGCTGGTGAAATGAGAGGTACTCGTGTTTTCGGACCAGTAGCGAGAGAACTTCGTGAAAAACAATTCATGAAAATTGTATCATTAGCACCAGAAGTGCTTTAATTCGTTCTAAAGATGATTAAGCTAAAAATTAAATCAGGAGATATTGTAAAAGTTATCGCTGGTGACCATAAAGGTACTCAAGGTAAAGTTTTACGTGTACTTCGCGAGAAAAACAAAGCGATCGTTGAAGGAGTTAACATGGTTTCTAAACATACAAAACCAAGTGCAAAAAACCCTCAAGGTGGAATCGTTAAAACAGAAGCTCCTATACATATTTCAAACATCGCACTTTTAGATCCTAAAACGAACGAAGTAACTAAAGTTGCTTTAAAAGTAGAAGGTGATAAGAAAGTAAGAGTTTCTAAAAAATCTAATCAAGTATTATAGTTATGGCTTATATACCTAGACTAAAAGAAGAATATAAGAGCAGAGTAATTGCTGCTCTTAAAGAAGAATTCGGTTACAAAAATGTAATGCAAGTTCCAAAACTTGAAAAAATTGTTGTTAGCCGTGGTGTTGGTGCAGCTGTGTCTGATAAAAAATTAGTTGATCACGCAGTTGAAGAATTAACAAAAATTACTGGTCAAAAAGCAGTTGCTACTATTTCTAAAAAAGACGTTGCGTCTTTCAAATTAAGAAAAGGTATGCCAATTGGTGCTAAAGTAACTTTAAGAGGTGAAAAAATGTACGAATTTTTAGACCGTTTAGTTACTTCTGCATTACCACGTGTACGTGATTTTCAAGGTATTAAAGCTGACGGATTTGATGGTAGAGGAAACTACAACTTAGGAATTTTAGAACAAATCATTTTCCCTGAAATTGATATTGATAAAGTGAATAAGATTGCAGGTTTTGACGTTACTTTTGTAACTTCTGCTCAAACAGATAATGAAGCAAAAGCGTTATTAGCACAATTAGGTTTACCTTTTAAAAAGAATTAAGACATGGCTAAAGAATCAATGAAAGCACGTGAGGCTAAAAGAGAAGCTTTGGTTGCTAAATATGCTGCAAAACGCAAAGCTTTAAAAGAAGCTGGTGATTACGAAGCATTACAAAAATTACCTAAAAACGCATCTCCAGTTCGTTTACACAACCGTTGTAAATTAACAGGTAGACCAAGAGGTTACATGCGTACGTTTGGTATTTCACGTGTTACTTTCCGTGAAATGGCTAACAATGGTTTAATTCCAGGAGTTAAAAAAGCTAGCTGGTAAGATAAAAAAGTATAATTGGTTAAAGGTTCGGGAATTGATTTTCCCGAAAACCATAACCGCAATTCATTTAATATGTATACAGATCCAATTGCAGATTTCTTAACAAGAATCAGAAATGCAGTGCGTGCAAACCATAAAGTGGTTGAAATCCCTGCATCAAACTTAAAGAAAGAAATCACTAAAATTTTATTCGATCAAGGATATATTTTAAGCTACAAATTTGATGATTCTACAGTTCAAGGAACTATCAAAATTGCTTTAAAATATGATAAAGACACGAAAGAGTCTATCATTAGAGATATCCAAAGAATTAGTAAACCAGGTTTACGTAAATATGCTGGTGCTAACGAATTACCAAGAATCTTAAACGGTTTAGGTATCGCTATTGTTTCAACTTCTAAAGGTTTAATGACTGGTAAGCAAGCGAAACAATTACACGTTGGTGGAGAAGTTATTTGTTACGTATACTAAAAAACAGGCTTAACAATGTCAAGAATAGGAAAAAGTCCAATTGTAATTCCAGCTGGAGTAACTGTTGAAGTTAAAGATGCTGTGGTTACAGTAAAAGGAAAATTAGGTGAACTTTCTCAAGTGTTTTCTGATGTAACTGTTAAAGTTGAAGACAATCAGGTTATCGTTGAGAGATCGAGTGATGCTAAAAACGAAAGATCAAAACATGGTCTATATAGAGCTTTAATCAACAACATGGTTGTTGGTGTTTCTGAAGGCTTTACTAAGGAATTAGAATTAGTAGGGGTAGGGTTTAGAGCTTCTAACCAAGGTCAAAAATTGGATATTGCTTTAGGTTTTTCACATAACATCGTTATGGAAATTGTACCAGAAGTAAAAGTAGAAACTGTTTCTGAGAAGGGTAAAAACCCAATCATTAAATTAGCTTCTTTTGATAAACAATTATTAGGTCAAGTAGCTGCAAAAATCCGTGGATTCCGTAAGCCAGAGCCATACAAAGGTAAAGGTGTTAAATTCGTAGGAGAAGAATTAAGAAGAAAAGCAGGTAAATCAGCTTAAAAATTAAAAGTATGTCATTAACAAAATCTGAAAGAAGACAAAGAATTAAATTCAGAGTTAGAAGAATTGTAAGCGGTACTGCTGCTAAACCTCGTCTTTCTGTATTTAGATCTAATAAAAGTATCTATGCTCAAATCATAGATGATGTAAATGGTACTACTTTAGCTGCTGCCTCTTCGAGAGAAGCTGGTGTTGCTACAGGTACTAAAATTGAGACAGCTGCTGCAGTTGGTAAATTAATTGCAGAAAGAGCTTTACAAGCTGGTATCACTACTATCGCTTTTGATAGAGGTGGAAATTTATACCACGGACGTGTTAAATCGTTAGCTGACGGAGCTAGAGAAGCTGGACTAAAATTCTAAGAAGTTATGTATCATAATTATAAAAACGTAGAGTTAGTAAAACCACAAGGTCTTGAATTAAAAGACCGTTTGGTTAGTGTTAATCGTGTTACTAAAGTTACAAAAGGTGGTAGAGCTTTCGGTTTTTCTGCTATTGTAGTTGTAGGTGATGAAAACGGTGTTGTAGGTCACGGTTTAGGTAAATCTAAAGATGTTTCTGAATCAATTGCTAAAGCAGTTGAGGATGCAAAGAAAAACTTAGTTAGAATTCCTTTAAACGGACACACAATCCCTCACGAACAAAAAGGTAAATATAGTGGAGCAAGAGTTTTATTAATGCCTGCTTCATTAGGTACAGGAGTTATCGCTGGTGGTACTGTTCGTGCGGTTGTTGAATCATTAGGAGTTAATGATATTTTATCAAAATCTCAAGGTTCATCTAACCCTCACAACGTAGTAAAAGCTACTTTTGATGCGTTATTAAGAATGAGAAGTGCTCACACTGTTGCAAAACAAAGAGGTATTTCTTTAGAAAAAGTGTTCAAAGGTTAATATTCAAGGAAATGGCAAAAATTTTAGTAAAACAAGTAAAAAGTCAAATCAAGTGTACTTCTACTCAGAAAAGAACACTTGAGGCTCTAGGATTAAAAAAATTAGGTCAAGTTGTATCTCATGAAGATACTGCAAATATCCTTGGAATGGTAAATAAAGTTAAACACTTAGTTTCTGTAGAAGAAGCTAAATAACATAAATAGTTATGAATTTAAGTAACTTACAACCTGCTGAAGGGTCAACGCATAATCAAAACAAAAGATTAGGTAGAGGAGAAGGTTCTGGTAAAGGTGGTACTGCTGCACGTGGTCACAAAGGAGCTAAATCTCGTTCTGGTTATTCTAAGAAAATTGGTTTTGAAGGAGGGCAAATGCCACTTCAAAGACGTGTACCTAAGTATGGTTTTAAAAATATCAACCGTATCGAATATCAAGGAATCAATTTATCTACATTACAATTATTAGTTGATAATGGAGTTGTAACTGATACTATTGAGTTTGATACTTTAGTTGAAAATCGTTTAGCTACTAAAAATGAACTTGTGAAGATATTAGGTGGAGGAGAGTTAAAAGCTAAATTAAAAGTTGTTGCTCACAAATTCACTGCATCTGCCAAAGCAGCTATTGAAGCTGCAGGTGGTGAAGCAGTGACTTTATAAATCACTAATATTTCAAGATGAAGAAGTTCATAGAATCGTTAAAAAATATTTGGAAGATCGAAGAGTTGAGAAATAAAATTATCTTAACTTTAGGTTTATTACTTGTGTATCGTTTTGGTGCACAAGTTACACTTCCAGGTATAGATGCTACTAAATTGCAAAACTTAGCTAGTCAAACAGATCAGGGAATCGGATGGTTAATTAATGTATTTACTGGAGGAGCGTTTTCGCAAGCTTCGGTTTTTGCTTTAGGTATTATGCCATACATCTCTGCTTCAATTGTAGTGCAGTTAATGGGAATTGCGGTTCCTTATTTACAAAAACTACAAAAAGATGGTGAAAGTGGACGTAAGAAAATCAATCAAATTACAAGATGGTTAACTATTGGTATCACCTTACTACAAGGACCTGGTTATATTTACAACTTGTATAAACAGTTACCGCCAGATGCTTTTGTATTAGGTGCTGACTCATTTGCTTTTCTTTTCTCTTCTGTAATCATTTTGACAACAGGTACAGTTTTTGCAATGTGGTTAGGAGAAAAAATTACCGATAAAGGTATAGGTAATGGTATCTCTTTATTGATTATGGTTGGTATCCTTGCTAGATTACCTCAGGCGTTTATTCAAGAATTCTCTTCTAGAGTTTCTGAAAATAACGGAGGTCCGATGATGATAGTTTTCGAATTGTTAATTTGGATGTTAGTAATCGTAGCGTGTATTTTATTAACCATGGCTGTTAGAAAAATACCAGTACAATATGCACGACGTTCTTACGCAGGTGATTTCGAGCAAGACAGTGTAAATGGTAACCGTCAATGGATTCCGTTAAAGCTTAATGCTTCTGGTGTTATGCCAATTATCTTTGCTCAGGCAATTATGTTTATTCCTGCTGCTGTAGCTGGATTGTCTTCATCAGATGCTGCTCAATCAATAAGTTCTATGTTTCAAAACATATTTGGTTGGGAGTATAATTTAGTTTTTGCTTTATTAATCATAATTTTTACGTACTTTTACACCGCGATTACAGTACCAACAAATAAAATGGCTGACGATTTAAAGCGTAGTGGTGGTTTTATTCCTGGCATTAAGCCTGGAGCTGAGACTGGCGACTACCTTGATAGAGTTATGTCGTTATTAACTTTCCCTGGTTCGTTATTTTTAGCTTTAATTGCTGTTTTTCCAGCATTTGTAGTTACTTTACTTAACGTACAACAAGGATGGGCAATGTTTTTTGGAGGTACATCTTTATTAATTATGGTGGGAGTTGCAATTGATACAATTCAACAGATTAACTCTTATTTATTGAATCAGCATTACGATGGTTTAATGAAAAGTGGTAAAAATCGTAAAGCTATAGTTTAATATTTTATGGCAAAACAATCAGCAATAGAACAAGACGGAGCAATTATTGAATCATTATCCAATGCAATGTTCCGCGTAGAATTAGAAAACGGGCATGTTGTAATCGCTCACATTTCTGGTAAGATGCGTATGCACTACATTAAATTATTACCTGGAGATAAGGTAAAGTTAGAAATGAGCCCTTATGACTTGTCTAAAGCAAGAATTACTTATAGATACTAAAGGCTATTAAAATGAAAGTAAGAGCATCAGTTAAAAAAAGAAGTGCCGAGTGCATCATTGTACGTAGAAAAGGAAGATTATACGTTATTAATAAAAAGAATCCTAGATTTAAACAAAGACAAGGATAATTATGGCAAGAATAGCAGGGGTAGATATACCTAAAAATAAAAGAGGAGTTATTGCTTTAACTTATATCTTTGGTGTTGGTTCAAGCAGAGCAAAAGCAGTTTTAGCACAAGCTAACGTAGACGAAGATAAAAAAGTTTCTGAATGGAACGATGATGAAATCGGTGCAATTCGTGAGGCAGTATCTCAATTTAAGATCGAAGGAGAATTACGTTCTGAAGTATCTTTAAACATTAAGCGTTTAATGGATATTGGATGTCAAAGAGGAATCCGCCATAGAGCAGGGTTACCTTTAAGAGGTCAAAGAACTAAGAATAACTCTAGAACAAGAAAAGGTAAAAGAAAAACTGTTGCTAACAAGAAAAAAGCAACTAAATAATAAGTAGTAGTATGGCTAAGGCAAGTACAAAAAAACGTAAAGTTATCGTTGAATCAACAGGCGAGGCTCATATTAATGCGACTTTTAATAACATCATCATTTCGTTAACAAACAAAAAAGGTGAAGTTATTTCTTGGTCTTCTGCTGGTAAAATGGGCTTCAGAGGTTCTAAAAAGAACACTCCATATGCTGCTCAGATGGCTGCTGAAGATTGCTCTAAAGTTGCGTTAGAAGCTGGACTTAAAAAAGTAAAAGTTTACGTAAAAGGTCCAGGAAACGGTAGAGAGTCTGCTATCAGATCTATTCACAACGGAGGAATTGAAGTTACAGAAATTATTGACGTAACACCGATGCCACACAATGGTTGTCGTCCTCCAAAAAGAAGAAGAGTTTAATTAATAGTATAATAATAAGGAAGGATATCGATTATCGGAGGATGAGACCTGAATTCATAATCCCTTCCTTTTTTAATTTTTTTTTATAAAATGGCAAGATATACTGGTCCAAAAACAAAAATTGCTCGTAAGTTTGGTGAAGCAATCTACGGCGAAGATAAATACTTCGAAAAAAGAAATTTCCCTCCAGGACAACACGGATTAGCAAAAAGAAGAGGTAAGAAATCTGAATACGCTATTCAGTTAATGGAAAAACAAAAAGCTAAATATACTTACGGTATTTTAGAGCGTCAATTCAGAAACTTATTCGAAAAAGCTTCTGCTGCAAGAGGTGTAACTGGTGAAGTTCTTTTACAATTATGTGAATCAAGATTAGATAACGTGGTTTATCGTATGGGTATCGCACCAACGCGTCGTGCTGCTCGTCAAATTGTATCTCACAGACATATTACTGTAAATGGAGAATTAGTTAACATTCCTTCTTATCAGTTAAAAGCTGGTGATAAAGTTGCTGTTCGCGAAAAATCTAAATCTTTAGAGGCTATTGAGCGTTCGTTATCTAATTCTAGTGCTGTTTACGAATGGATTACATGGAACCCTGAAACTAAAGAAGGTACTTTTGTTAAAGCACCTGCAAGAGTTCAGATCCCTGAAAGCATAAAAGAACAGTTAATCGTAGAGTTGTACAACAAATAATAATTGACATTCAGTCGAAACAATTATGGCATTATTTAATTTTCAAAAGCCCGATAAAGTTATCATGATCGATTCAACCGATTTTGAAGGGAAATTCGAATTTCGTCCTTTAGAGCCTGGTTATGGATTGACTGTTGGTAACGCATTAAGACGTGTTTTGCTTTCTTCTTTAGAAGGATATGCTATCACTTCAGTTAGAATTGAAGGAGTTCCTCATGAATTCTCTGCAATAACAGGGGTGGTTGAAGATGTTACAGAAATCATATTAAATTTAAAACAAGTTCGTTTTAAACGTAGTGTTGAAGATGTAGATAACGAATCGGTAAGCATGTCTTTCACAGGAAAAGATCAGTTAACAGCGGGTGATTTCCAGAAATTTATTTCAGGATTTCAAGTTTTAAACCCAGAGTTAGTGATTTGTAACTTAGAACCAAGCGTTAACCTTGTAATGGATATTACCATTGAAAAAGGTAGAGGTTATGTTCCTGCAGAAGAGAATAAAAAACAAAATGCACCAATAGGCACAATTTTTACTGACGCTATTTATACGCCAGTTAAAAACGTGAAATATTCTATCGAAAACTTTCGTGTAGAACAAAAAACTGACTATGAAAAGTTAGTCTTCGAAATTAAGACAGACGGATCTATTCATCCTAAAGATGCATTGACAGAAGCAGCTAAAACATTGATACATCACTTTATGTTGTTTTCTGACGAAAGAATTACACTTGAGGCTGATGAAATTGCTCAAACAGAATCATATGATGAAGAATCATTACACATGCGCCAGTTGTTAAAAACTAAGCTTGTGGATATGGACTTATCTGTAAGAGCACTAAATTGTTTAAAAGCGGCTGAAGTTGAAACACTTGGCGATTTAGTAACGTATAATAAAAATGACTTAATGAAATTCCGTAATTTCGGAAAAAAATCATTAACAGAGTTAGACGAATTAGTTGCTGTTAAAGGTTTGAGTTTTGGAATGGACTTAAGCAAATATAAATTAGATAAAGAATAATCTAGTCTGCATTTTGCAAGATTAAATTCAAGATAGTCACATGAGACACGGAAAGAAAATTAATCATTTAAGTAGAAAATCTGCTCATAGAAATTCTATGTTAGCTAATATGGCTTGTTCTTTAATTGAACACAAGCGTATTAATACTACTGTTGCTAAAGCAAAAGCTTTAAAACAATTTGTTGAGCCTTTAGTGACAAAATCAAAAGAAGATACTACTCATAACAGACGTATTGTTTTTTCATATTTGAAAGACAAATATGCTGTAACTGAGTTATTCAGAGAAGTTGCTGCTAAAGTAGGTGATCGTCCAGGAGGATACACTCGTATTATTAAGTTAGGTAACCGTTTAGGTGATAATGCTGATATGGCAATGATCGAATTGGTTGACTTTAACGAATTGTACAACGGTGGTAAAAAAGAAGTTAAAAAAGCTTCAACTCGTCGTGGTAGATCTAAAAAAGCTGAAGCTACAACTGAAGCTCCAGCTACTGAAACTGAAACTTCTTCAACTGAAGAGTAATATCATTTATGGTATAAGTTCATACATAAGGATAGACATTTTTTGTCTATCCTTTTTTTTATTTTTTAGAGTTCCCCATTTTTTTTAATTACATTTGCAAAATTTTCAATACAGCTTATAATGAAATACAAACAACGCGAACAGGCAATTCTTTTACTTAGTGATGGTACGGTTTTTTACGGAAAATCTATTGGGATTAAAGGTAAAACTTTTGGTGAGGTATGTTTTAATACTGGAATGACCGGATATCAAGAAATTTTTACAGACCCATCTTACTACGGTCAAATTATGGTTGCCGCAACACCTCATATTGGTAATTATGGTATTCATCACGATGAAAATGATTCTGACGGTGTAAAAATCGCGGGATTAGTTTGTAGAAACTTTAGTTTTGATTACTCTCGTCCAGATGCGGAAGAAGATTTATTGAGCTATTTTACTAAATTGAATTTAGTAGTTATTTCAGACGTTGATACACGTGCCTTAGTTCGTTATATTCGTGATAACGGTGCTCAGAATGCTGTTATTTGTACTGACGGAACTTCGTTAGAAGATTTAAAAGCAGAATTAGCCCAAGTACCTGGTATGAAAGGTTTAGAATTGGCTTCTGCTGTTTCTACTAAAGAACCTTATTTCTTTGGAGATGCAAATGCGACCTATAAAGTTGCTGCCTTAGATTTAGGAGTTAAAACAAATATATTACGTTGTTTAGCAGAAAGAGATTGTTATATTAAAGTTTTTCCTTATAACACACCATTTGCAGAATTAGCAGCTTTTAATCCAGATGGTTATTTCTTATCAAATGGTCCTGGTGATCCAGAACCCTTAAAACAAGTTCAAGCTACAGCAAATGAAATGATTGCTTCTAACAAACCCGTTTTTGGTATTTGTTTAGGACATCAAGTTCTAGGTTTAGCTAACGGAATTGCAACTTATAAAATGTTTAACGGTCACCGTGGTATCAACCACCCGGTAATGAATGTTATTACAGGTAAAGGAGAAATTACTTCTCAAAACCATGGTTTCGCAATTGTGCGTGAAGATTTAGAAAAAAATGATTTGTTTGAGTTAACACACGAACATTTAAACGATCAAACAGTTGCTGGTATGCGTATGAAAGGTAAACAAGTTTTTTCGGTGCAGTTTCACCCAGAATCTTCGCCTGGACCGCATGATTCTCGCTATTTGTTTGACGATTTCGTTGCATACATGCAATCACATAAATAATAATTTGCGTGGGCTAATTGCTCGCGCTTTTTTATTTTTAACAACTAATAAAAAAGTTTACATTTGTAAAAATGTCTAACACCAAAACAATACACACTAAATAATGAGCATGATTATAAAAGTTCACGCACGTCAAATATTAGATTCGCGTGGAAACCCAACGGTTGAAGTTGATGTTGTAACAGAAAATAATGTTTTAGGAAGAGCTGCAGTACCTTCAGGTGCTTCTACAGGCGAACACGAAGCTGTAGAATTACGTGACGGCGGAAATACCTTTATGGGTAAAGGCGTTTTAAAAGCAGTAGAAAATGTTAATACCATTATTGCTGAAAATATTATTGGTATTTCTGTTTTTGAACAGAATGCGATTGATAAAATCATGATTGAACTTGACGGAACAGCAAACAAATCTAATTTAGGCGCAAATGCCATTTTAGGTGTTTCTTTAGCTGTTGCTAAAGCTGCTGCTGCCGAGCTTGGTTTACCTTTATATCGTTATATCGGTGGTGTTTCTGCAAATACTTTACCTGTGCCAATGATGAACATTATTAACGGCGGATCACATTCTGACGCACCTATTGCGTTTCAAGAATTTATGATCATGCCTGTTAAAGCAAAAAACTTTACACACGCCATGCAAATGGGAACCGAAGTTTTTCATCATTTAAAAAATGTTTTACACAACCGTAATTTATCTACAGCAGTTGGTGATGAAGGTGGATTTGCACCGAATTTAGCTGGTGGTACCGAAGATGCTTTAGATTCTATTAAATTAGCAGTTGAAAAAGCGGGGTATGTTTTTGGTGAAGATATTATGATTGCTTTAGATTGTGCTGCTTCAGAATTTTATGTAAACGGAAAATACGATTATACTAAATTTGAAGGCGAAACAGGTAAAATTCGTACTTCAGAAGAACAAGCGCTTTACTTAGCATCATTATGTGATAAATACCCAATTATTTCTATTGAAGATGGTATGTATGAAGATGATTGGGCTGGATGGAAATTTTTAACAGAAAAGATAGGTAACCGTGTACAATTAGTTGGAGACGATTTATTTGTAACCAATGTAGAGCGTTTATCTCGTGGAATTACAGAAGATACTGCCAATTCAATTTTAATTAAAGTAAACCAAATTGGTACGTTAACCGAAACAATTGCAGCAGTTAATATGGCACATAATGCCGGATATACATCGGTTATGTCGCACCGTTCTGGTGAAACAGAAGATACAACCATTGCAGATTTAGCGGTAGCATTAAACTGCGGCCAAATTAAAACAGGTTCTGCTTCTCGTTCTGACCGTATGGCAAAATACAATCAATTATTACGTATTGAAGAAGAATTAGGTGATGTGGCATATTACCCACAGCTTAAAGCTTTCAAAGTAATTAAGTAATTAAATAAAAAAAGCAGCATTTATATGCTGCTTTTTTTATTTATTATCTTGCAAAGCAAAAACCGATTTTAGTAAAATGGTACTGCGGTTAGCAACGTTAGTACGAATATCAACTTCTTCTTGCTCAATCATGGTATAAACGCCATTCATGGCTTGTTGCGTTACATAATTGGTTAAATCTGGATTTACCTTTTTTACTAACGGAATTTGGTTGTACGTAGTAATTAATTCAGCCCAAACTTTATCAGCACCAACCTTGGTAAATGATTCTTGTATAATTGGCGAAAACTTATCATACAACTGATTCGCTGTTTGTTTTTCTAAATATTGCGTTGCAGCATTGTTAGCACCCATTAAAATTTGCTTGGCATCTGTAATGGTTAAATTAGAAATAGCTTGTACAAAAATTGGCGTAGCTTCTTTTACCGCTTGGCTCGCCGTTTCGTTTAACGCTTTAATACCTTGGTCTGCTAAACTACCTAAACCAACGCTACGTAGTGTTTTTTCAACTTGCTGTAGCTCTTCGGGCAAAGTAATTCTAACCAATTCATTAGCGTAAAAACCATTGTTTGTGGTTAATTCGCTTACTTGTTTGCTTACGCCTAGCTGTAATGCTTCTTTTAGTCCGTTTGCAATTTGGGTTTGCCCAATTTGGGTTTGTGTGGTTTGTTGTGAAGCTTGGTTTATCACTTCTTGTAAACCGCCACAAGCGCTTAATAAAAAGCTAACCAACAAACAGGTTATTGCTGTTTTTTTCATTGAATATTATTTTTAGTTGAATGAAAAAAGCTGCTTATCTAGCAGCTTTTTGTTATTTGTATTCCGAAACGTAATGTAATTTTACCGACGGATATTTTTGTAACGTCATTTGAATTGAAAATTCTGAATCTGCCAAGAAAACCAAGGCTCCAAATTTATCTTTAGCTAAAAACTTTTGTTTGATGCGTTTAAATTCTGCAAATTCTTCATTTTTAGGGTCCGTAGGTTCAACCCAACAAGCTTTGTGCGCCGGGAAATTTTCGTACGAACATTTTGCACCATATTCGTGTTCTAAACGATACTGAATAACTTCGTATTGTAAAGCACCAACGGTACCAATAACTTTACGGCCGTTTATTTCTAAAGTAAACAACTGCGCAACTCCTTCGTCCATCAATTGGTTAATCCCTTTTTCCAATTGTTTAGATTTTAACGGATCAGCATTGTTAATATACCTAAAATGCTCGGGTGAGAAACTCGGAATTCCTTTAAAGCTCATCAATTCGCCTTCAGTAAGCGTATCACCAATTTTAAAGTTTCCGGTATCGTGTAAACCTACAATATCACCGCGTAAGAAACGTCAACAATTTCTTTTTTCTCTGCAAAAAAGGCATTTGGTGACGAGAATTTTAAATTTTTACCTAAACGTACGTGTTGGTATGGTTTGTTACGTTCAAACGTTCCTGAAACAATTTTAACAAACGCAATACGGTCACGGTGTTTCGGGTCCATATTGGCGTGAATTTTAAATACAAAGCCAGAAAATTTATTTTCGTGCGCATCTACCAAACGCGTGTCTGAATCTTTTGGTTGTGGTGAAGGTGCTATTTCTATAAAACAATCTAACAATTCACGTACTCCAAAATTATTTAAGGCAGAACCAAAAAATACCGGTTGTGATTTTCCACTTAAATATTCTTCTCTATCAAAATCTGGATAAACTTCATGAACCAATTCAAGTTCTTCACGAAGTTTTTCGGCTGGTTTATCACCAATTAATTTATTCAATTCGGGCGAATCTAAATCTGCAATAGAAATCGTTTCTTCAATATTTTTGCGCGAATCTCCGCTAAACAAGTTTACATTTTTTTCCCAAATGTTGTAAATACCTTTAAAATCGTATCCCATCCCGATCGGGAAAGAAAGTGGGGTAACGCGTAAACCTAGTTTGGTTTCAACTTCATCTAATAAATCAAACGCATCTTTACCTTCACGGTCTAATTTGTTAATAAAAACAATCATCGGAATGTTACGCATTCTACAAACTTCAACTAGTTTTTCCGTTTGCTCTTCAACCCCTTTTGCTACGTCAACCACAACAATTACCGAATCTACCGCTGTTAAAGTACGGTATGTATCTTCGGCAAAATCTTTATGCCCTGGCGTATCTAAAATATTAATTTTTTTGTCTTTATAATTAAAAGCTAAAACAGACGTAGCAACAGAAATTCCTCTTTGACGTTCAATTTCCATAAAGTCAGAAGTTGCGCCTTTTTTAATTTTATTACTTTTTACAGCACCAGCTTCTTGAATGGCACCACCAAATAAAAGTAATTTTTCTGTTAACGTAGTTTTACCTGCGTCAGGGTGTGCAATAACCCCAAAGGTTCTTCTGCGTTCTATTTCTTTAATATAGCTCATTTTAATCCAAAAATTTTTGTGCAAAAATAGGTATTATTTCATAAAATATAGAATATGTGCGCATTATTGCATCAATTATAAAACAAATTTTTTTAGTTCGTGCAAATTTGTCGTTCTATATGCTTACTTTTAGGCCAAATTTTAAATTGCTTTTAAAAGCTATTTAAAAAACTTTCCTGACTATGATTTTAGGCTTGGTTACTGAGCTTTAAATTGTTAATCATTTTGTAAATTTTACTTGATTGCTGCGTTTAATGGTTTTAAATTGAAACCAATTTTTAAATTTGTGAGTAAGCAAGTTATTTTTTGCTTATTTATTGAGGTAAAATAGAAATATATTTTAAATTTACTAGCTGGTAAAGTTGTTGAAGAGAGGGTGAAACTTTAAATTGGGCAACATCTAATAAATAATGCTTGGCATTAAAAAATAAATAACAAAGTAAACAATGATAAAAAAATTATTAGTTTTTTCAAAAGCTTTAACCATAGGATTCATTGGCTTGTATGCCATGCAAGCACAAGCTCAAAAAAAACGCATTGATGGAGTTATTGGAGTTGTGGGCGATTATGTAATTCTAGATTCGGATATTGATAAAACGTTTTTAGAACTTTCGGCTCAAAACATTCCAACAAAAGATATTTCGCGATGCGAGCTGTTGGGAAAATTATTAGAAGAAAAAGTTTTTGCTCACCAAGCCATTCAGGATTCTATTATAGTAACTGATGCAGAAATAAGCAGTATTGTTGATCAGCAAATTGCTGCCATGACCGATCAAATTGGTTCGGTACAAAAAATTGTTGATTTTTATAAGAAAAAAGATTTAGATGATTTAAAAGCTGCTTTATCTGAAATTATTAAAGACGGAAAATTGGCTGATGAAATGCGCCGTAAAATTATTGATGAAGTTGAAGTAAATCCGGAAGAAGTTCGTCAGTTCTTTGCATCTATCCCAAAAGATTCTTTACCTTATTTTGGTGCTGAAATCGAAATTGCTCAAATTGTTTTTAAACCTATTATATCGCAAGATGCAAAAAACGATGTTATTAATCGTTTAAAAGAAATTAGACAAGAAGTTTTAGACGGAAGTTCGTTTTTTACTAAAGCCGTTTTATATACCGAAGATCCGGGATCTAAAGCAACAGGTGGTTATTATAAAATGAATCGTAAAACACCATTTGTTAAAGAGTTTAAAGATGTGGCGTTTAGTTTAAAAGAAGGAGAAATTTCTCAGCCTTTTGAAACTGAGTTTGGGTACCATATTATTTACTTAGAAAAAATTAAAGGGCAAGATTTAGAATTACGACATATTTTATTATCACCTAAAGTTTCGGCTTCAGCAGAATTAGAAGCTCGTGAACGTGCAGAAAAAGTAAGAAATGAAATTATTGCTGGTGATATTACTTTTGCAGATGCTGCCAAAAAATATTCTGACGAAAAAGAAACTAAAAACAGCGGAGGTAATTTAATTAATCCTCGTACGTTAGAAACGCGTTTTGAATTGGTAAAACTAGATCCAAACTTATATTCTAAAGTTTCTGGTTTAGAGGTAAACGAAGTTTCGTTTCCGTATTCAGAAACCGATATGCAAGGTAATAAGCAATTTAAAATTTTTACGGTTGTTAACAAATGGGACGAACATTTAGCTGATTTCTCTACCGATTATATGAAAATTAGAGATTTAGCTTTAAACAGAAAACAAACGCAAGAAATTAATAAGTGGATGCAAAAAACAATAGAAGATACCTATATTTTTGTTGCACCAGATTACAAAACTTGTGCGTTTGAAAACAATTGGTTTAAAAAATAAATTTTTTAAAATACGTAAAAAGAGTTAGTTTAGTTATTACTAAATTAACTCTTTTTTTATTCAATAATATATGTCAGATGTAGCCATAATAAAACAATTGCTAGAAAAGCACCAACAATTAAAATCCGAAATTGCTCAAGTAATTGTAGGGCAACATCAGGTTATAGATCAAATTATTTTAAGTGTTTTTTCTGGTGGTCATGCCTTGCTTATTGGCGTACCCGGATTAGCCAAAACATTAATGGTACAAACTATAGCACAAGCTTTAGGTCTGAACTTTAAACGCATTCAATTTACTCCAGATTTGATGCCATCGGATATTTTAGGAAATGAAATTTTAGATGAAAACAGAAATTTTAAATTTTTACCAGGACCTATTTTTTCTAACATTATTTTGGCTGATGAAATAAACAGAACCCCGCCTAAAACACAAGCTGCCTTGCTAGAAGCTATGCAAGAAAAAGCGGTAACTATTGCCGGTGTTGCTAATAAATTACCGCATCCGTTTTTTGTATTAGCCACTCAGAATCCGATAGAACAAGAAGGAACGTATCCGTTGCCCGAAGCGCAATTGGATAGATTTATGTTTGCCATTCAGTTAGAATACCCAAGCTTTTTGGAAGAAGTCGAAGTGGTAAAAAATACAACTTCAACACAAAATAAAGCAGTTAAACCGCTTTTTACGGCTGATGAAATAGTCACTTTTCAGCAAGTAATTCGCAAAGTTCCGGTAGCCGATAATGTTATTGAATATGCGGTTAAATTGGTAAACAAAACCCGGCCAACTAGTGAATTTGCTCCAGAAATTACCAAACAATATATTGATTGGGGGGCTGGCCCACGTGCTTCTCAAAATTTAATTTTAGCAGCTAAAACCCATGCTGTACTTTCGGGCAAGTTTTCGCCAGATATCGAAAATGTACAAGCGGTTGCTGTTGGTATTTTGCGCCACCGTATTGTAAAAAATTACCGCGCAGAAGCCGAAAAAATTTCTGACGAACAAATAATTACAAGCCTTTTCTAATCCTTTTAAAATATCAATTTCATAGTATTTGTCTTGGTTTTTTTAGAATTTTGCAATAATAAATATTGATTTTAAATATTTGTAATTTATATAGCCTTTTTCTTGAGTTTATTAAGTTTTTTTCATTGAAATGCAAAAAACACAAATAATAATTCTTTTAAAACAACTAAAAGCTAAAAATTTTTAAATTTCAATTCTATTGCGTAAATTTGCAATGTTTTTAAGGGCATAGCTGCCTATTAAACAAGCACTAAAAAATATAACATTAATATAATTACATGGTTGAACTAAAGTTTTATCGCGTTTAATTCAACTATAAATATCAAACAACTATGAACCTTTACAAGGATTATCTTAACGAAATCGAAGAAAGAAAAGCTCAAGGTTTACACCCAAAACCAATTGATGGGGCTGAATTATTAAGCGAAATTATCGCTCAAATTAAAGATGTAAATAATGCAGAAAGAGAAAATTCTCTAAAAATGTTTATTTACAATACATTACCTGGTACAACGCCAGCTGCTGGAGTAAAAGCTGCTTTCTTAAAAGAAATCATCTTAGGACAAGAAGTTGTAGCTGAAATTACGCCAACTTTTGCTTTCGAATTGTTATCACACATGAAAGGTGGTCCTTCTATCGAAGTGCTTTTAGATTTAGCTTTAGGTAATAATGTTGCTATTGCAGAACAAGCTGCTAAAGTTTTAAAAACACAAGTTTTCTTATACGATGCCGATATGGATCGTTTAAAAAAGGCTTACCAAGAAAATAATGTAATTGCTAAAGATATTTTAGAAAGTTATGCTAAAGCTGAATTCTTTACAGAATTACCAGCAGTAGCTGAAGAAATTAAAGTGGTTACTTACATTGCTGCAGAAGGTGATATTTCTACAGATTTACTTTCTCCAGGTAATCAAGCGCATTCGCGTTCTGACCGTGAATTACATGGTAAATGTATGATTACGCCAGAAGCACAAGCAGAAATTAAAGCGTTACAAACATTACATCCAGATGCAAGCGTAATGCTTATTGCAGAAAAAGGAACAATGGGTGTAGGTTCATCTCGTATGTCAGGGGTTAACAACGTGGCATTATGGACAGGTAAACAAGCATCTCCGTACGTTCCATTTGTAAACATTGCGCCAATTGTTGCAGGTACAAACGGTATTTCTCCAATTTTCTTAACTACGGTTGATGTTACTGGAGGAATTGGTATCGATTTAAAAAACTGGACTAAAAAAGTTGATGCAAACGGTGAAGTTGTTCGTAACGAAAACGGTGATATTGTTTTAGAAGAAGTTTATTCTGTTGCAACAGGAACTGTTTTAACAATCAACACAAAAACTAAAAAATTATACAACGGCGATAAAGAATTAATCGATATCTCTAAAGCGTTAACTCCGCAAAAAATGGAATTCATTAAAGCTGGAGGTTCTTACGCAATCGTTTTTGGTAAAAAAGTACAAACATTTGCAGCTAAAACACTAGGAATTACAGCTCCAACTGTTTTTGCTCCTGCTAAAGAAGTTACTGTTGAAGGACAAGGATTAACAGCTGTTGAGAAAATTTTTAACCGTAACGCTGTAGGTGTTGCCGAGGGTAAAGTTTTACATGCAGGTTCAGACGTTCGTGTTGAAGTAAACATTGTAGGTTCTCAAGATACAACAGGATTAATGACGGCTCAAGAATTAGAAGCAATGGCTGCTACGGTTATTTCTCCAATTGTTGACGGTGCTTACCAATCAGGTTGTCATACAGCATCAGTTTGGGATAAAAAAGCACAAACTAATATTCCTAAATTAATGAAATTCATGAACGATTTCGGGGTAATTACAGCTCGCGATCCTAAAGGTGAATATCATGCAATGACCGACGTTATTCATAAAGTTTTAAATGATATTGCGGTTGATGATTGGGATATTATTATTGGTGGAGATTCGCACACGCGTATGTCAAAAGGTGTTGCTTTCGGTGCCGATTCAGGTACGGTAGCTTTAGCTTTAGCAACGGGTGAAGCTTCTATGCCAATTCCAGAATCTGTAAAAGTGACATTTAAAGGGGAAATGAAACCTCACATGGATTTCCGTGATGTAGTTCATGCAACACAACAACAAATGTTACAGCAGTTTGATGGTGAAAACGTTTTCCAAGGGCGTATTATCGAAGTTCACATCGGAACTTTATTAGCTGACCAAGCGTTTACATTTACTGACTGGACAGCAGAAATGAAAGCAAAAGCATCAATCTGTATTTCTCAAGACGATACTTTAATCGAATCTTTAGAAATTGCTAAATCTCGTATCCAAATCATGATCGATAAAGGTATGGATAACAAAACTGCAGTTTTACAAGGTTTAATTAACAAAGCAAACAAACGTATTGAAGAAATTAAATCAGGTGATAAACCTGCTTTAAAACCAGATGCGAATGCAAAATACTATGCAGAAGTTGTTATTGATTTAGATATTATTGATCAACCAATGATTGCGGATCCAGACGTTAACAACGAAGATATTTCAAAACGTTATACACACGATACCATTCGCGAATTATCTTTCTACGGAGGTGATAAAAAAGTAGATTTAGGTTTTGTTGGATCTTGTATGGTGCATAAAGACGATTTAAAAATCGTTTCTCAAATGTTGAAAAATGTTGAAAAACAACAAGGTGAAGTTAAATTTAACGCGCCATTAGTAGTTGCTGCTCCAACATATAACATTATTGATGAGTTAAAAGCAGAAGGTGATTGGGAATATTTACAAAAATATTCTGGGTTTGAATTCTCTGATGCTCTACCAAAAGCTAACGCACGTACAGAATACGAAAATATTATGTACCTAGAGCGCCCTGGTTGTAACTTATGTATGGGTAACCAAGAAAAAGCTGCAAAAGGAGATACGGTAATGGCAACTTCTACTCGTTTATTCCAAGGTCGTGTGGTTGAAGATAGCGAACGTAAAAAAGGAGAATCATTATTAGCATCAACTCCAGTAGTTGTTTTATCTGCAATTTTAGGTCGTATTCCAACAATTGAAGAATATAAAACTGCAGTTGAAGGTATCAACTTAACAAAATTTAAACCCGTTTCTACAAAATTATAATTTGTAAAAGCGTTATAAATTCAAAACGAGAAATCAATTAGGTTCCTCGTTTTTTTATTGTTTATATAGCTCATTTTATTTTGGGCTAAACAATTGATTAGAATCAGTTTAAATTAATTGAGTTAAGATTTATTAACAATAAAATTCTAAAAAAAGCCGTAAATTGTAAATACGTTTTTAAACAAGTTATAATTAATTAAAAATAAAATCAAACTATGGCTTTTGATATTGAAATGATTAAAAAAGTGTACGAAAAAATGCCAGCTCGTGTTGATAAAGCGCGTGAATTGGTAGGGCGTCCGTTAACACTTTCAGAAAAAATTTTATATGCTCACCTTTGGGATGGTACGCCAACCAAAAAGTTTGAAAGAGCAAAAGATTATGTAGATTTTGCACCAGACCGCGTAGCGTGTCAAGATGCAACAGCACAAATGGCCTTATTGCAATTTATGCATGCAGGTAAAGATAAAGTTGCAGTGCCAACCACAGTGCATTGTGATCACTTAATTCAAGCTAAAGTTGGTGCAGATAAAGATTTAGCTGTTGCCAATAAGCAATCTAAAGAAGTTTTTGATTTCCTTTCATCGGTTTCAAACAAATATGGTATTGGTTTCTGGAAACCAGGAGGGTATTATTCACCAAATTGTACTAGAAAATTATGCATTTCCTGGTGGATTAATGATCGGTACCGATTCGCATACTGTAAATGCAGGCGGATTAGGTATGTTAGCAATTGGTGTTGGTGGAGCCGATGCGGTTGATGTTATGTCTGGTATGGCTTGGGAACTTAAGTTTCCAAAACTAATCGGAGTTAAGCTAACCGGAAAACTAAACGGTTGGACAGCGCCTAAAGATGTTATTTTACGTGTTGCCGATATTTTAACTGTAAAAGGTGGAACGGGAGCTATTGTAGAATATTTTGGCGAAGGTGCACTTTCTATGTCAGCAACGGGTAAAGGAACCATTTGTAATATGGGTGCCGAAATTGGTGCAACAACATCTACTTTTGGTTATGACGATTCTATGCGTCGTTATCTTGCTGCAACCGGTCGTCAAGATGTAGTTGATGCTGCAGATAAAGTTGCAAGCTATTTAACTGCTGATGCTGATGTTTACACAAACCCAGAAAAATATTTTGATGAGTTAATTGAAATTAACCTTTCTGAACTTGAACCATATATCAATGGGCCATTTACACCAGACCGCGGAACTCCAGTTTCTAAAATGAAACAAGAAGCTGCTGCAAACGATTGGCCAACTAAGGTAGAATGGGGGTTAATAGGTTCTTGTACCAACTCATCTTACGAAGATATGTCACGCGCTGTTTCTATTGTAAACCAGGCCGTAGAATTAGGTATTAAGCCTAAAGCTGAATTTGGTATTAACCCAGGTTCTGAACAAATACGTTATACGATTGAGCGCGATGGTATGATTGCTGCTTTCGAGAAAATGGGAACAAAAGTATTTACAAACGCTTGTGGACCTTGTATTGGTCAGTGGGATCGTGCCGGGGCTGATAAACAAGAAAAAAATACCATTGTACACTCTTTTAACCGTAATTTCTCAAAACGTGCTGACGGAAATCCTAATACGCACGCCTTTGTAACTTCGCCAGAAATGGTTGCTGCTTTAGCAATTTCTGGGCGTTTAGATTTTAACCCAATTACCGATACGTTAACTAACGATAAAGGAGAACAAGTTAAATTTAAACCACCATTTGGTGATGAATTACCTAAAAAAGGTTTTGATGTAGAAGATGCAGGTTATCAAGCACCAGCTGCAAACGGAGCGTCGGTTGAGGTTGTTGTTGATCCAAATTCTTCTCGTTTACAGCTTTTAGAACCATTTGCACCTTGGGATGGTAAAAATATTACAGGTGCTAAATTGTTAATTAAGGCTTTTGGTAAATGTACTACCGACCATATTTCTATGGCTGGTCCATGGTTACGTTACCGCGGGCATTTAGATAACATATCAAACAACATGTTAATTGGTGCCGAAAATGCGTTTAACCATAAAACCAATTCGGTTAAAAATCAATTAACAGGTGAATATGGTGAAGTGCCAGCTGTGCAACGTGCCTATAAAGCTGCCGGTGTACCAACAATTGTTGTGGGCGATCAGAATTACGGAGAAGGTTCATCTCGTGAACATGCCGCTATGGAACCTCGTCATTTAGGTGTTAAAGCTGTTTTGGTAAAATCGTTTGCGCGTATTCACGAAACAAATCTTAAGAAGCAAGGTATGTTAGCTTTAACTTTTGCTAACGAAGCGGATTATGATAAAATTTTAGAAGATGATACAATTAATTTTATCGATTTACCAGAATTTGCTCCTGGGCAACCATTAACATTAGAATTAGTTCATGCTGATGGATCAAAAGATTTAATTAAAGTGAATCATACCTATAACGAGCAACAAATAGAATGGTTTAAAGCAGGTTCTGCTTTAAATTTAATTGCTGCAGGTAATTAATTCTTTTTCATATCATTTTAAAAGCCGACCTAATGGTCGGCTTTTTTATTACTATTTATGTTTTAAGATTAAAAATTGATTGTTTTTTATCGTTTTTTTTATTGTCTATATAGAAAAAAAATAAATAATTTATGATTTATTTTTTTTAGTACCGAACTTGTATAGGTGGTTCTCTGAGTAAACTGTAAACCTATGCAAAAAAGTAATTATTTTATTTGGTTTGGTTTGTGTGCCTTGTTACAATTTCAGCTATTGTTTGCACAAGATAAGTACAACATGTGGTATCAATATTTGCTACAGGCTAAAATTCATAACAAAAGTAATTTTACTGCACTTACGCAATACCGTTCATACGATTTAGCTTTTGATAATCGCGTTTTTTTAGTTGATGGCTATGTAGATTATGAATGGAAACAAGCAACCAAGCCTGCGTTAGGCTTTTTGTACTTGCATATTAGTCCATATAAGGATGAGAATACAAAAAAAATTAAACAGGAGTTTAGGCCATTTCAGCAAATAACTTACAATCATAATTTTAATCGTATTTCTTTAGCCCATCGGTTTCGATTTGAAGAACGATTGCTGTCTAATCCATCTATTTTTATTCTACGTACAAGATATTTATTATCTATTCGTGTGCCGTTTCATACATTTAGAGATAAGGAAATTTGGTATGGAATTTTTAAAAATGAAATTCGATTGAATTTAAAAAAGAATGAATTTTTTGATAGCGATCGAATCTTGGTTGGAATTGGTTGTAAATTTTCAAAAAATACAGCAATCGAAGTTGCTTATATCAATCAAATAGAAAAAAAAGACTTAAACCATTTTGCTTTTTTAGGATTCAGAAATCAGTTTGATTGGCGAAAGTCAAAATAAATTACAAGTAATTAAATTCAAAAACTATGCTTTCATTATTAGGTTTTTTAATGATTATTGTTTTTATGGTTTTAATCATGAAAAAAAAGATGACGCCATTAACAGCTTTAGTTTTAGTGCCAGTTTGTATTGCAACCTTAGCTGGATTTGGTGCAGAATTAGGACCCATGATGCAAAAAGGTGTAATAAAAATTGGTTTAACAGGGGTTATGCTAATTTTTGCGATTCTGTATTTTAGTTTAATGATTGATACAGGCTTGTTTGAACCTTTGGTAAAAACGATTTTGCGCGCTGTGCAAAATAGTCCGATTAAAACCGCTGTTGGTACTGCATTATTAACTGCCATGGTTTCTTTAGACGGCGATGGATCATCAACCTATTTAATTGTTGTTGCAGCCTTTTTTCCGCTGTATAAAAAACAAGGTATGAATCCGTTGGTATTAACATGCATTGTTATGCTAACCGCATGTATTATGAATATTTTACCTTGGGGCGGGCCAACTGCTCGGGTAATGAGTTCTCAAAACTTAAGTCATTCTGAAGTTTTTGTGCCTTTAATTCCGGTTATGATAGTGGGGTTATTGTGGGTGTTTTTTGTAGCCTATATTTTAGGAAAAAGAGAGGTAAATCGTATTTTAAAAGAAGGAAGTACGTTTGTATATAACAATAAAGATGTAATAGGTGAGGTAGATGAAACGTTACGCCGTCCTAAGTTGTTATGGTTTAATTTTATTTTAACCCTAACTTTATTAACCGTAATGGTTTTAGATGTAATTCCGCTAGCTATTTCATTTATGATTGCTTTTTGTATTGCAGCAACCATTAATTATCCGAACTTAAAAGATCAACAAAAAATAATAACGCGCCATGCTGGTAATGCCTTATCTGTTGTTGGGTATGATTTTTGGTGCTGGAGTTTTTACTGGTATTTTAGATGGTACCGGAATTATGCAAGCAATGGGTAGTTCTATTATTGCTATTGTACCTGAACAATTAGGAAGTAACTTGACAATTATTACCGCTGTTTTAAGTGTGCCGTTAACCTTTTTTCTAAATAACGATGCGTATTATTTTGGCATTTTACCCATTATCATTTCAACCGGAGAACATTTACATATTTCTGCAGCCGAATTAAGCCGAGCAAGTTTAGTAGGCCAAGCTTCTCATTTATTAAGCCCGTTAGTTCCTTCTACCTATTTGTTGGTTGCATTGGCTGGGGTAGAATTTGGCGATCATTTAAAGTTTACCTTAAAATGGGCCATCGGGTCTTGTTTGGTAATGTTGTTAGCTGCTTTGCTTTTTGGAGTAATATAAGCTAGGGTTATTGCTTGTTTGCTGTATTCTCTTTTATCTTTTTCATCAACTCAACAAAGGCTGGAAAAAACTCTTCAAACAACGGATTTTTTTTATTGCGTAACATAACCTCGCTAAATAATTTCAATCCTACAAAAAATTCGATTTCATCGTTTGGGTTAGAAAAACCTTGTGTGTTTTTTGTACGTTCTAAAATATTAAAAATATCATCGTGATTTTCAAAATCAAAAGTAAGGGTTTGATTGGTTGATTCTTGATTTTTAAGTTCAAGCTCGGTTAATTGCAATTGGTATTTATTAAATTTTTTAGCCATTATTTTATTTTTAAAAGTTAGTTATAAAACAAATCCCGAGCTAAACTCGGGATTTGTATATTTTGATTATCTACTAATAATAAGTATATCTACGTACTTTAGCAACATATTTTGCTAAACGAATTACTTGGTGAGAATAACCATATTCGTTATCATACCATACATAAAGTACAACATTTTTACCATCTGCAGAAACGATTGTTGCGTTACTATCAAAAATTGCAGGTTGTGATGTTCCTACAATGTCAGAAGAAACTAATTCGTTGTTTACAGAATATTTAATTTGTTCTACTAAATTACCTTGTAAAGCATATTTTTTAATGGCAGCATTAAAAGCTTCTTTACTTGTTTCTTTATTTAATTCTAAGTTTAATACAACTAATGAACCGTTTGGAACTGGAACACGAATTGCATTAGAAGTTAATTTTCCAGCTAAAGCAGGTAAAGCTTTAGCAACTGCACTTCCAGCACCTGTTTCTGTAATAACCATGTTTAGTGCAGCAGCTCTACCTCGACGGTATTTTTTGTGCATGTTGTCAACTAAATTTTGGTCGTTTGTATAAGCGTGAATAGTTTCTAAATGTCCTTTTTCAACTCCAAAAGTTTCTTCAATAGCAGCTAAAACTGGAGTAATAGCGTTTGTTGTACATGAAGCAGCCGAGAAAATATTTACCGTATCTGGGTTGTATTCTTCGTGATTTACTCCATAAACAATATTCGGACAACCTTTACCAGGAGCAGTTAAAATAACTTTAGTTGCACCTTTTGCAGTTAAATGGCGTGCTAAAGCAACATCATCTTTAAAAGCACCAGTATTGTCAATTACTAACGCATCATGAATACCATAAGCTGTATAATCAATATCTTCTGGTTGCGCTGCAGAAATCATATGAACGGTTGCGCCGTTAATAATTAACGCATTGTTTTCTACGTCTGTAACTACAGAACCAGCGAAATCACCGTGAACTGAATCGTGACGTAATAATGAAGCACGTTTTTCTAAAGAAACAGCATCATTTTTATCGCGTGTTACAATAGCGCGTAAACGTAATTGTTGTCCTTTACCTAATTTAGACATCAATTCGCGAGCAACTAAACGACCAATACGTCCAAATCCGTATAAAACTACATCTCTAGGAACAATGTTTTCACTGCCTTTCGCATCTTTTAATTTATCTACTACAAAAGCTTGTGCGCTGTTGTGGTTGTTGTCATTTAAATGGTATTCGTAAGTTAATTTACCTATGTCAATACGAGCAGGAGGTAAGTTAGAGCTCTGAATAGCTCTTGCAATTTCAACCGTATCAAAAACATTAATTGGTTTTTCTACAAATTTAGCTGCGTATTCGTGCAAGTTAATAATGTCAGAAACATTACGGTCTAAAAGAGGATTACGGAATAAAATTAATTCGATTGAACGGTCGTACCATAGGTCGCTTACAATCTTAATTAACTCCACACAAGCTTTTCTGCGATCGGCCTGAAAAGCTAATTCTTGTTCGTAATTATTAGAGGTATCCATATAAAATATTGTGTTGTTATAAATTAGTGCGAAAATACAAATTTATAATGATTTTTAGAACTGTTTATGTTATAAAAAATCCTCCTAAATTAGCTTAGGAGGATTGGGTTTATAAGATTAATTGTAATTGTTTGCCGTTTGGAGTAATAATTTCCATTCTTGTTTTTTGGCGATCTGATTTGGCTGCCAATAATTTGTTTGCATCTTGCGCTGATTTTACCAATTGTCCGTCAATACGAATAATAATGCTGTTAGTCAAAATACTTGCATATTCAATAAAATCTGGATTGGTAATTTCTGCAATTTTAACCCCATCATTGATGCGGAATTTTTGTTTATCTTGTGGAGTAATGTTTTCTAACAAGATGCCATTATAAGCAAATTGACCTAATTCTTTTTTAGATAATTTTACCTTTGCAACTATTTCTTTGCCCTTACGTAATAAGGTAATATCAATTTCTTCGTCTGGGCGTTTGCTATTTAGATACGAAGATAAGGCGCTAAAGCTATTTACCTTTTGATCGTCTAACTGAATAATTACATCACCGCTTTTAATACCTGCTTTTTCGGCACCTGAATTTGGCATTACACGGTTTACGTAAAAACCTTGTGTAACATCAAGGTTCAATTCTTTAGCAGCAGCAGCATTCAATTCTCCACCTTCAATTCCAATTGTTGCATGTTGTACATTTCCGTACTGAACCAAATCTTCAATAATTTTTTTAGTAATATTAGAAGGGACGGCAAAAGCGTAACCTACGTACGATCCGGTTGTTGAGGTAATCATGGTGTTGATTCCGATTAGTTCTCCGCGAACATTTACCAAAGCACCGCCCGAATTACCAGGGTTAATTGCCGCATCTGTTTGAATGAAAGATTGAATACCATCGTTAGTCAGGTTTCTAGCTTTTGCCGAAACAATTCCGGCTGTAACAGTAGAATTTAAGTTGTACGGATTACCAACTGCTAATACCCATTCTCCCACTCGGATTGCATCAGAATTACCAAAAACAGCATAATTAAATGTATCGTTAGTATCTAATTTTAAAAGAGCAATATCCATTTTGCTATCCGTTCCTACAACCTGGGCTTTGTAAGTTTTGTTGTTATTTAAGGTAACTTCTAATTCGGTTGCATTTTGTATTACGTGATTGTTGGTTACTACGTAACCATCTTCAGAAATTATTACTCCAGATCCGCTTCCTACTTGTTTGCGTTCTTTAGTTTGGGGTTGGTACCCGTACATAAAGTCTTGTAAGCTATACGTTTGGTATTTAGATACATTTATGTTTTTAACGTGCACCACAAAATCTAGGGCAGCTTCTGCAGCATTGCTAAAATCAGTACTTTCTGCTGCATAATTAACCGATTTAACTACCGACTGAGGTGTTTTGTTTTCCCAAACAACTGCTTGAGTATTTGTAACTTCCTTATCAAATAATAATTTATAAGCTCCTAAAGTAATCACACCACTTAACACCGAAACGGTAAATAAACTTGTAATTTTGTTCATAGTATAAATTAAAATAAGTTATTTAACATTAAATATAAAAAAATGTCAGTGCATAAAAAACCATTTAACCCGACGTTAACAGTATAAAAACTAAAATAAATAATTCGTAAATTGCACAACAATTTTAAACTTTTATGAATTTTAACTTTTATAAATACCAAGGAACAGGTAATGATTTTGTTATACTAGATAACAGACAATTAACCTTTCCCAAAAATGATACCAATTTTATAAAAAACATTTGTGACAGACGATTTGGCATTGGAGCCGATGGTCTAATGTTACTTGAAGACCAAGAAGGTTATGATTTTAAAATGGTATATTATAATTCGGATGGTAACGAAAGTTCTATGTGTGGTAACGGCGGCCGTTGTTTGGTTGCTTTTGCTAAAAAATTAAATATTATAGAAAAAGAAGCTAATTTTATAGCTGTTGATGGACCGCATTACGCAAAAATTAGTCATGATAATGTAGTTTCTTTACAAATGATTGATGTAAAAGAAATAAAAGCTACGCCAGATTATTTGTTTTTAAATACCGGATCACCGCATCATATACAAATGGTTACTAATATTGATACCTTTGATGTTAAAAATACGGGGGCTCAAATTCGTTATTCTGATTTGTACGGGCAAGTAGGTTCTAACATTAATTTTGTAGAGCAAGTAAACGAAAACGAATTTAGATTACGAACGTACGAACGCGGGGGTAGAAGACGAAACTTTATCTTGCGGTACGGCGGTGCAACTGCAGCGGCTTTAGCTTTACATTATAATAAATTAGCAACCGAAAATATGGTTGATTTATTGGTACAAGGCGGTCGTTTACGCGTAACTTTTGATGTTGCAAAAAACGGATATAAAAATGTATTTTTAATTGGTCCTGCAACTTATGTGTTTGAAGGAATTATAGAAAAAAAATAAGATGCTAAAAAACGATGTGGTTTATTTACGTGCTTTAGAACCTACCGATTTAAATTTTTTATATCAGGTAGAAAATAATACCAATTTATGGCACGTAAGCGGTACGCAAGCCCCATATAGCAAATATATTTTAGAACAGTATTTACAAAACGCAACGCAAGATATTTATCAGGCGCAACAACTCCGATTGGCTATTTGTACGGCCAATCATGAATTGGTAGGTTTACTAGATTTGTTTGATTTTTCTCCGCAAAATAGCAGAGCCGGTGTCGGAATTGTTATTGCAGAAAATAAGTTTAAACAACAAGGTTATGCCAAAAACGCATTACAATTACTTATTCAATATTGTTTTACGGTATTAAATCTAAATCAATTGTATGCCAATATTGAACAAGATAATACCGCAAGTTTAGCTTTGTTTAAAGCTGTTAATTTTGAACTTGTTGGAATTAAAAAACAATGGAACAAGCGCGGAAATCAGTTTATTGACGAGGCGCTTTATCAACTTATAAATAAATAGCACATTAATTTTTTATGAAAAAATTCATCTCATACGCATCAGTTGTCATTTTATTAGGGTTATTTATTTATGGCTTTTTTGCTTATAAAAAAGTTTTTACCGCCAATACCAATGTAAGTAAAACAACATATATATTTATTCCGAGCAACGCAAATTTTCAAACCGTGAAAGATTCGTTGGCAAAACATATTATAAACATGGACAACTTTGTTTATACTGCCGAAACTAAAGGATTTGATAAAGAATTTTACACCGGTCGTTTTGCTTTAGAGCCTAACATGAATAATTATTCTATAATTATTGCGTTAAGTAAAAACGTACCGTTACGCGTTTCGTACAACAATCAAGAAACAATTGCTGATTTAGCTAATCGTTTAGCACAACAAACCGAACCTTCGGCCGAAGATTATTTGCAAGCCTTTACCGAACCGTATTTTTTAGAAGAATTTGGTTTGAATGAAGATAATGTGCTTTCGGTTTTCATTCCGAATACGTACGAATTTTATTGGAATGTTTCTGCACCAAAAGTTCGTGATCGCTTGGTACGCGAATACAAAAAATTTTGGAATGAAGAACGTAAAGCAAAAGCAGATTCTTTAGGATTAACTCCGTTGCAAGTTGTTGCTTTAGCTTCTATTGTTCAAAAAGAAACGGCAAAAGTTGATGAACGCCCAAAAGTTGCGGGTGCTTATTTAAATAGATTAAGAATTAATATGCCTTTACAGGCCGATCCAACTGTAATTTACGCGATTAAAAAAGAATCTGGAGATTACGATCAGGTTATTAAACGCGTTTTACATAACGATTTAAAAATAAATTCGCCTTATAATACCTATGTTAATGCCGGATTACCACCAGGGCCAATTACAATGCCCGATATTTCTAGCATTGATGCGGTATTAAATGCCGAAAATCATGATTATATTTATTTTTGTGCCAGCGTAGATAATTTTGGTTATCACGTTTTTGCTTCTAATTATAACGATCATTTACGTAATGCAAGTAAATATTCTAAATGGGTTGCTTCACAAAATTATGTGCGATAACAAATTAAAAGGATTAGCTAACTAATCCTTTTTTTATATACCAACCAAAAAAATATGAAAAAAACTACTTGTTTCTGCCTACTATTTGCTTTGTTTTTTAGTGTTTTTAGCTATGCCCAAACCGAAGAACCTGAAAAATCATCTTTCTTTAAACCGTCTGATACGTTAAATGTAAAGCGCAAAAATGGTTTACTAATTGCCGAATCGGCTTTGTTTTTAACCAGCTTTGTTGTTTTAGATAAGCAATGGTACAACGGTAACGAAAAAACAAGTTTTCACTTTACTTCCAAATCCAACGAATTTGGATTGATGGACAAAATTGGACACGGTTTTTCTAGTTACAAAATTACACGTTTAACAGCTAAAGCATTTTATTGGAGCGGAGAATCTGAGAAAAAACAATTAATTTATGGAGCTGCTTTTGGTTTAGGAGCAACAACAGGTAAAGAAATTTTAGACGGATTTACGAAAGAATGGGGCTGGTCTTGGTATAATTTTGGAGCCAATTTTGTTGGTACGGGTTTATACGTAGGGCAGGAGCTATTGTGGAAAGAACAGCGTATTCAGCCCAAGTTTTCATACAACAATTCTAAAAGTAAAGGTGTTGTAACTAACACAATGGGATCAGGATATTTAGATCGGGTTTTAAAAAATTACGACGGACAAACGTATTGGTTGTCTTTTAATGTCAATTCATTTGCAAAAACAGATTACATTCCCAATTGGTTAAACTTTTCTGTTGGTTATGGTGTTGATGGTTATTTACATAATGCCGATGCAACTATTTTGCCCACACGTTCTAAAAGCTTGTATTTAAGCTTAGATGTGGATTTGACCAAAATAAAAACAAAATCTCACTTTGTAAATACCTTATTGGTACTATTTAATAGTGTAAAAATACCAGCTCCTACCTTAGAAATTAATTCTAAAAAAGGAACTTTTGGACATTATATGTATTTTTAGAGGCGTTAAAAATCGTTTAAATGTGTTAAAATCAGGTTCAAAATGTTAAAATAATATAATTTTGTGCCTTTTTTTTACTTAAAATAAATTCTTAATATTAAAATAACATTAGAATTGATTGTTCTACGCCATTGATTTTTTATATTTAATTTAAATTTCCAGTTTAAAAATTTTTGACCCCTATAAAAAATAGGGGGTACTTCTAAAATAAATTCACAAACGTTGTTTTTGTGTTTTTATTAACTACTTGATTTTCAACCTTTGTTTTTTTTTATATATTTGCACCGAGAAATTTCAAGATGGTGACAGGGCTTGAGAAATCAAAATTTATGACAAAAAAGACTAAGTATGTGCTTGCTACCGTGATTATAGCATCATTTTTTTCTACAGGTTTTAAAAGCTTAGATAATTTTGATCTTGACACAAACACAGTTGAAGGTTTTTATATTGATGACTCGGAAGTGTTTGAACCAACAGTAGCTACAGAAAAAGTTGAAACAGAAAAAACTTTTTTTAAATTACCGTATACCGGTAAATCGTTCATTGCTTTTAAAGAAGCAGTTGCTTTTAAAGAATCTATGGGACTTTATCACTTGATAAATTCGTACGGATATATGGGTAAATACCAATTTGGTAAAACCACTTTAAAAGGTGTTGGAATTAATGACTCGTCAGAGTTTTTAAAATCTCCAGAATTACAAGAAAAAGCTTTTAGAGCTTTAGTTTCTAGAAACAAATGGGAACTACGTAATGAAATTAAACGTTACAACGGTAAAGTTATTGGTGGCGTTAAAATTACAGAATCAGGTTTAATTGCTGCAGCGCATTTAGGTGGTGCAGGTTCAGTAAAGAAATTTTTACGTACAGGTGAAGTTTTTCATGATGGATACGGAACTTCAATTAAATCGTACTTGCAACGATTTGCAGATTATGATACATCTGGCATCGTTGCTAACAAAAATGCAAAAGTTAAAGTTTAATAAAAAAGTCGAAACCTTGGTTTCGACTTTTTTTATTTCTTTTTATCCTTGGTGTTAAAAACCTTGTCCCAAATTGTTGTATAAAAACCAAAGTTTACATTACAATCTATGTGGTGTTGGTTATGAAAACGAGCCGTGCCTATGTATTTAATAACAAATTTAGGTGGGTATTTGTAATCTTTACTAAAATGACCAATTGTACCCCAAATTAAGTTAATAAGTAAATATATAACGATGCTTAAATAATTAAAGGGATAAAATACTAAAGGAATCATTAGTAATAAACCAAACCCAAATGATTCAAGCGGACTTAAAACAAAAAGACTTAACTCATTAACACCAATATGTTTATGATGGCTTTTATGAATTAATTTAAACAATAACTTATTGTGTGCTATTCTATGAAAAAAATACATCAAAAAGTCAATCAGTAAAATTAAAAGCACAACTTCTATAAAAATATTAATTACTGAAGTTGCTTTAAAATTTATAAACAGTATTTTTTCATTATAAAGTAATGCAACTAACACAAAAATTAGTGCATTACAAAGCAATGTAGAACAAGTTAAAATTAGATCCGAAGTGACTATTTTTTGATAATTATTTACCTTAACTGTTTTGCTTGTTAACTTGTGCCATAAAAGATAGAAAGATATTGAAATGACTATAAAACAGATATTCAGAAATATTGCAAACAGAAATTGATCTGCATAGCTTTGATCAACTATTTTTAATAATTCATTCATCTTTATCACTTTGTAAGTACTTAGTTCAATTAACGCTTAATTATTATTTAAAATTGTGAATAACAAAAATACAAGGGCGTTTGTGTAAATCTACATTTATTTTTTTCCACTGGCTAGCTGGTGCCGTTTTTATAAATTCGGTTGGTAAAGTAATATCGCAAGCTACGCAGATTTGCGTATTGGGCTGTAATATTGCAATTAAATCTTCTAGAATATTATTGTTTCTGTACGGAGTTTCAATAAATATTTGCGATTGATTTTTATCGGTAGATAATTTTTCTAATCTTTTTAGCTCTTGCTTTTTTTCTGACTTATCAATTGGTAAATACCCGTTAAAGGCAAAACTTTGCCCGTTCATTCCAGAAGCCATCATGGCTAATAATATGGATGATGGACCAACTAATGGTATAACCTGAATGCCATTTTCGTGCGCTAATTTAACTACTGCAGCTCCAGGATCTGCAACACCCGGACATCCGGCATCACTCATTAATCCCATGTTTTTTCCTGCTAATAAAGGAGCTATAAAACTTTTAATATCTTTATCGTCTGTATGCTTGTTTAATTCAAACAAATTTAAACTTGCCTGAACTTTGTTCGGATTTATAGCTTTAATAAACTTTCTAGCAGTTTTACTGTTTTCAACCACATAATCATCAATAAAATCCATAGTTCTGGCTACGGTAGCCGGTAAAACTTCATTCGGATCGTTATCGCCTAACATTACCGGTAGTAAATACAATTTTCCTTTTAGGTTTGTTTGCATCGTTTTATTGTTTTTTGTGGTTAATCATTCTGTTTAGCAAAGATTCGTAATCGGCATCAATTATCACCAAATCAAAATGTTTTTGATGGAGTAATCCTGTTTTTACGCAATTTTCTAGAAACTGAAACAAGGGCGTATAATAATTATCAATATTGTAAAAAGCAATGGGTTTGTTAAGTTGTTCTACTTGAGCCAAGGTAATTACTTCAAAAATTTCTTCTAAGGTACCAAATCCGCCGGGTAACGCAATAAATCCATCAGCTAATTCAATCATTTTGTATTTACGCTGACTCATGTTTTCTGTAATAATGAGTTCGGTAATATCTGAATTTGCTATTTCTTTATCTACTAAAAACTTTGGCATTACTCCAATAACTTGCCCGCCGTTTTGCATGGTTGTTTGCGCTACGGCGCCCATAATACCTATTTTGGCACCGCCATAAATAACTTGAATGTTTTGTTGGGCTAAATAGGTGGCTAATTGTTTGGCCTTTTCTTCATAAATAGGTTGGTTACCTAATTTAGCTGCACAATAAATGGCTACTGATTTCATGAAATGTGTATTAAAAACAAAAAAGAACGCTTTATTTTGCGTTCTTTAATTTATGTATAATTTTATCACAAGCTTGATCTAACAGGTTGTAAACGGTAGTAAATCCTGATGTGCCGCCGTAATACGGATCTGGTACTTCTCGATTTTCTTCAGGATATATTTCGTTTAAAATAATTTCAACTTTTGCTCTTGTTGCGTCATTAGGAGCTAATTTCATTACATCTTTGTAATTAGATTGGTCCATTACGTATATGTAATCAAAAGCATTAAAATCTTCTACCGTAAACTGACGCGCTTTTTGGTTACTAATATCAATCCCATTTTGTTTAGCGATTGCAATAGAACGTTCGTCTGGTTGTTTGCCAGAGTGCCAAGCAGCTGTTCCGGCAGAATCAACTTTAACTTGCATTTCAGGTTCAATTTTAGATTCCAAAATGCCATGAGCTAATGGAGATCTGCAAATATTACCTAAACAAACCATTAAGACTTTTGTGCTCATATTTAATTACATAGAAAGTTTAATTTTTATGTCTTCGGCGTATTTTTTAAATTCTTTATCGGTTTCGATTAGGTTATTCACGGTTTTACATGCGTGTAATACGGTTGCGTGATCGCGATTACCAATTTGTGCACCAATGCTTGCTAACGAGTTTTTGGTATATTGTTTGGCAAAATACATAGCCAATTGTCTGGCTTGAGCAATTTCGCGTTTGCGTGATTTTGATTTTAAAACATCTAAATCAATTTTAAAATAATCAGCAACGGTTTTTTGAATTAAATCTACCGAAAGTTCTTGTTTTACATTTTTAACAAATTTATCAACAACGGTTTTCGCTAAATCAATGTTTACTTCTAAATGATTAAAAGATGCCTGTGCCATTAATGAAATTACAGAACCTTCTAATTCACGTACGTTTGATGTAACGTTTTCGGCAATGTACTGAATTACTTCTTCAGACATGCTTACGCCATCACGATATAAAATGTTTTTTATAATGTTGATGCGCGTTTCTAATTCCGGATGCTGAATTTCGGCAGTTAACCCCCATTTTAAACGAGATAATAAACGTGCTTCAATATCTTGCATATCAACCGGTGCTTTATCCGAAGTTAAAACAACCTGTTTTCTGTTTTGATGTAAGTAATTAAAAATATGGAAGAAAACTTCTTGCGTACCTGTTTTACCAGATAACATTTGAATATCGTCAATAATTAATACATCTATTAATTGATAGAAGTGAATAAAATCAATTCTAGCTTTTCTGCGAATGGCATCTTGATATTGTTGCGAAAAAACTTCAGCACTAATATATAATACGGTTTTATCCGGATGTTTCTCTTTTACTTCAACACCAATGGCATGTGCCAAGTGCGTTTTACCTAATCCTACACCCCCATAAACTAAAAACGGGTTAAACGATGTTTCACCCGGACGATTTGCAACTGATTTACCTGCAGAGCGTGCCAAGCGATTCGAATCTCCTTCAACAAAATTTTCAAAGTTGTAGTTTGAATTTAGTTGTGAGTCGATATGAATGTTTCGTATTCCCGGAATTACGAATGGGTTTTTTAATTCTGGATCGCGATTTTCAAAAGGTGCCTCTACTTCTTGTGGCTGAACTGCCTCGCGATTTTTACTAGGAATTTGTTCTGTATATGGAATTTTATCACCCCCTGTGTTTTCCATTTTAATATTATACAGTAACTTCGCTCCCGGACCTAATTCCCTTGTTAAAGCACTTTTCAGAAGTTTAACATAATGCTCTTCTAACCACTCGTAAAAAAATTTACTTGGTACCTGAATATATAATGCATTATCATCAAGCCTAACAGCTTGTGTAGGCTCAAACCAAGTTTTATAAGCTTGATCTTGGATATTGTCTTTAATGTAGGCAAGACATCTATCCCAGACTGATTGTGCGGTTATATTTTGTAATTCAGGCATGTTAAAATGTTATTTTTGTGTATTACAATTAGTTAACTAAATAACTTATTGGGGGAAATTAGGTTTACAAATATGTATATAAAAATCAATATAAAAAAAAAAAAAAATGTATTGCTTTTAAAGAATTTTAATCGTATGCTTTTAATAAAAAAATTAATATAAAATTAACAATTTAGAAATATGAAAATTCACGAAATTCAAGTTCGCGTGCGATATGCCGAAACGGATAAAATGGGGGTTGTTTATCACGGAAATTATGCGCAATTTTTTGAAATGGGACGCGTGGAATGGTTAAGAAACATGGGCATTTCTTATAAATCTATGGAAGAAAGCGGCGTTATGTTGCCTGTTGTTTCTTTATCAATGAATTATAAAAAACGCATATTATGATGACCTATTAATTGTAAAAACCATTTTCAAATCTCAGTCCTCGGTTAAGATAGAATTTGACTATGAAATATACAATGAAAAGGGCGATTTGCTAACCACTGCGAACTCCATTTTGGTTTTTGTAAATATGCAAAGTGGACGCCCAACTTTACCACCAGAGTATGTTTTAGAAAAACTTAAAAATTTAGAAAATTAGTTTTCTTTTTCTTTAATTTTTATTTCATACATCGTATCAAAAATGTCGAAAATGGTTTCGGCATTTTTTTTTCGTACCGAAATTTCTATTTCGCAATCCAATTCCAATTTCTGGTTTACAACATCAATATTTTTTTCTTTAATCACACGCATTACACGATTCATGTTTTTATAATCAAACTTTATTATATAATGCTTATTAATTGTTTTCTCTTCAATATCAGCTTCTTCTAAAGCCATTTTAGCCGTTTCTCGGTAAGCAACAATTAAACCACCAACGCCTAATTTAACACCACCAAAGTAACGTACTACAATAACTAAAATATTGGTTAGATCAAACGATTGAATTTGACCATAAATTGGAGCACCTGCCGTATTGCTAGGTTCCCCGTCATCATTGGTTCGGTGGTAAACATCCGAGGTGCCAACCTGAAAGGCATAGCACCAATGGCGTGCGGTATTATGTTCTTTTTTTACCTGCTCAAGTAATTCTTTTACCTGATTTTCATTTTCTACAGGAAAAGCATAACCAATAAACTTGCTGTTTTTTTCTTTATATATAACTTCTGGAGTTGGTGCGTTTATTGTTCTGTAAGTATCTTTTTCCAAAATATTTGATTACGTGTTAAAAAAATACGAACAACGTATTATTTTGTGTTTTTAAATGTAATAATTTGATCTGATTTTAATTGTTGATGCTTATATAGCGTTTCGGATAATGTGGGAGCTGCTATGCCGTTAGGTAAAAAAGTTTTACCTATGCAAACATAAGCTTCATCCCACAAATTACTAGCTATAAAAGTTTGTAAAGTTTGCGTACCGCCTTCAATAATAACCGACTGAATATTGTGCTGATATAAAACGTTTGTAATTTGGTTAGCAATGGGTGCATTAAAATCTATTTGTTCCCAACAAGTGTTTTTTTCTTGTTTGCTAACTTGCGCGTTTAATATAATGGTTTTAACCTGATTGTCCAAAACTTGGTACTGATTCGAAATTTTTAATTGTTGGTCTAAAATTACACGAACCGGTGATGCACCAAAATAATCGCGTGTATTTAACTTCGGGTTATCTGCCAAAACGGTGTTTGTACCAACCAAAATAGCTTGCTCTTCGCTACGTAATTTATGTACCCACTGGCGTGTAAATGGGGTAGTTAACCAAACTGGTGCTTGTTCCTTTTTAGTTAATGGTGCAATAAAGCCATTTAATGTTTGTGCCCATTTTAAAATAATATAAGGACGTTTTTTTTGATGAAACGTAAAAAAGCGCTTGTTCGCTTCCCAGCAATCGTTTTCTAAAACACCAACCTGAACTTCAATTCCAGCTTCTCGTAGGCGCTGAATTCCTTTTCCAGAAACTTCAGCAAACGGATCTATCATACCAACTACCACCTTTTTAACTCGATTTTTTATAATCAAATCACAACAAGGCGGGGTTTTGCCAAAATGCGAACATGGCTCTAAGCTAACATACAAAGTTGCATCAGCAAGCAACGTTTTATCTTTAACCGTTGCAAAAGCATTTACTTCGGCGTGTAATCCGCCGTAGGCAGAAGTAAAACCTTCTCCAATAATTTTATCGTTATAAACTAAAACAGCGCCAACGGCTGGGTTGGGCATAGCTGCTGGTAAACCGCTTTGTGCAATTTCCAAGCAACGTTTCATATAAAATTCGTCTTTGTTTATCATGTAAAATAAATTAGAACCGAAATTCGGATGTTTAATTTAGCTGCCTTATTTTTGTACATTAAATAAAGGGCTATGGTAATTAAAACATACAGAGATCAATTTAGGGCAAAGTTACTAGATTTATATGATGAAACAGAAGTTGATAACTTTTTTTATAGGTTGCTTGATGCATATACTGATGTTAAAAAATATCAATTAGCTATAGAACCTGAACTTTGTTTTACTACCGAACAAGTTGATTTGTTTAACCGAGCTTTAGATTTGTTGCAGAACTTTACGCCGATTCAGTACATTGTTGGGCATACGTATTTTTACGAAGGTTTTTTTAAAGTTGATAGCAATACGTTAATTCCAAGACCGGAAACAGAAGAATTGGTTGATTTAATTATTAAAAATCACACAAACCAACCGCACATAAAAGTTTTAGATATTGGTACTGGTTCGGGTTGTATTGCCATTTCATTAGCTTCTTATTTACCACAAGCACAAGTTACCGCTTTTGATGTGTCTGAAAAAGCTTTAGTAATTGCTGCTGAAAATGCTAAATTGAATAAAGTACAAGTTGCTTTTCAGCTTCAAAATATTTTAACTACGCAACATCTAGAAAATAAATATGATATTATTGTTTCTAATCCGCCCTATGTGCGTAATTTAGAAAAACAAGAAATTAAGCCCAATGTTTTAGAGCATGAACCGCATTTGGCTTTGTTTGTTGAAGACGATAATCCGTTATTGTTTTATAAAAAAACAACCGAATTGGCTTGTACGGCGTTAACTAATAAAGGCGTATTATATTTTGAAATCAATCAATATTTAGGTCCAGAAACGGTTGCTATGATTCAAAAATTTAATGTGTTTCAATCCGTAACTTTATTGCAAGATATGTTTGGTAATGACCGCATCATTGTGGCTAAAAAATAAAAAAAGCATCTCAGTTTTAAATTAACTGAGATGCTTTTTTTACAATATATAAAAAACGAAAACTCCTAAATTTTATTCGTAGCGTAAAGCTTCAACCGGATCAAGTTTACTTGCTTTAATTGCCGGAATTAATCCAGATAAAATAGCAACAACCCCGCTAATAATAACGGCCCATGAAATGGCATTCCACGGAATGTTAAAATCAAAATCTAATCCTTTTGCTACTAAAAAACCAATCAACACGCCGTTGCAAATTCCTAAAATTCCGCCCATAAAAGAAATTACTAAAGTTTCAGTAAAAAATTGCATGGCAATCGTACGGCTGTTAGCACCTAACGATTTTCTAATACCAATTTCTCTGGTTCTTTCGGTTACCGAAACCAGCATAATATTCATTAATGCAATGGATGATCCCATAATGGTAATAATTGAAATTACCCAAGCACCGCCTTCTAACGCATTTAAATTACTTGTTAAACTACGTAAGGTGCTGTCACTGCGCTCAATACCAAAGTTTGTTTCGTTAGTTGGGGTTAAGTTTCTAACATTACGCATGGTTAAAGTTGCTTGATCAATAGCTTCATCAATCAAATTTTTATCAGGCATCAAAACATCAATTTGATAATTTGTATTCGGACTCGAAAATATTGAACGCGCATTGTGAATCGGAATTAACATACGATTATCTTCATTATTACCAAAGGTTGAACCAATTGGTTTTAGAACGCCAATAACTTTAAATTTGTTTCCGCGAACAGAAATGGTTTTGTTTAATCCAGAACCTTCTTTAAATAAAGCTTTTTCTAAATCAGAACCTATAATACAAACATTTAAATTGTTATCTATTTCAATGCCCGAAAAGTTACGGCCCTGAACAACTTCTAATCCTTTGGTAGCTACATAACCAGCATCAACCCCAAGAACCGAAACTTTAGGATCGGTTTTTATGTTGTTGTACTTAATTTCTGATGTTTGATTGGCATTAAAATATACAGCCGTTGTGGCAAACGGATAGGCATAATTTTCTTTAAATTGCTGTGCTTCCGAAAATGAAATACGCGGATTTACTTTTTTGTTGCTTTGTCCGCTTTTAATTTGATCAGAAAAATCATATTGCGAAATATTAAACGTATTGGCGCCCATAGATGCAAAATTATTGGTCATGGTGTTTTTTAAAGCACCAACAACCGTTAAAATAGCAACCAACGCTAAAATACCGATGGCAATAATTAAAACCGTTAAAATAGTACGCAACAATTGCGAACGAATTGCACCTAAAGCAATTTTAGTATTTTCTATAACTAATCCGATCATATTCTATTAGTATAATTTTAATAGATATTGTTACAACATTTTTAAAAAAATCTGACCAAAAATCTTCAAAAAATTAAGATATTTGTATAAAGTTAATAAATGTGCCGTTTTGCACGGCTTGTTAGTTAACTTTAAACTTGTTTGGTTTGTGTTTTACCATAAAAACCAAATTGTAACAACCTATAATAATTAAGCTAAATTTTAAAACCAATTAAAATGGCAAAACCAGGAATTCCAAAAGGTACTCGTGATTTTTCACCAGCAGAAGTTGCAAAACGCACCTACATTATAAATACAATTAAACAAAATTTTGAAAAATTTGGGTACCAACCCATAGAAACTCCATCGTTCGAAAATTCAGAAACCTTGTTAGGAAAATACGGTGAAGAAGGAGATCGATTAATTTTTAAAATTTTAAATTCTGGTGATAAAGTTAAAAAGGCCGATTTACAAGCTTTATCAGAAAACAATTTGGCACGTTTTTCTAATTCCTTGTCAGAAAAAGCGTTGCGATATGATTTAACTGTGCCTTTTGCACGTTACGTGGTGCAACATCAAAATGAAATTGAATTTCCGTTCAAACGTTATCAAATTCAACCCGTTTGGCGTGCAGATAATCCACAAAAAGGACGTTTTCGTGAATTTTACCAATGTGATGCAGATGTTGTGGGTTCTAAATCCCTTTGGCAAGAAGTAGAATTGGTGCAACTTTATGATGCCGTTTTTACTGCTTTAGATTTAAAAGGTGTTACCGTAAAAATTAACAACCGTAAAATATTATCTGGTATTGCTGAGGTAATTGGTGCATCAGATAAATTGATTGATTTTACTGTTGCTTTAGATAAATTAGATAAAATTGGTGAAGATGGGGTAAAAGCAGAAATGCTTGCTAAAGGAATTGCTGAAGATGCCATTCAAAAAGTACAACCGTTATTTAATTTTACAGGAACAACTAACGATAAATTAGAAAAATTAGCCCAACTTTTACAAACCTCTGAAGAAGGAATGAAAGGTGTTGAAGAATTACGTTTTATAACCACCAATGCTGAAAAATTAGGTTTACAAACCGCAGCTTTAGATTTAGATGTAACTTTAGCACGCGGTTTAAATTATTATACCGGAGCTATTTTTGAGGTTGCTGCTCCTAAAGAAGTTAAGTTAGGATCTATTGGCGGCGGTGGTCGTTATGATGATTTAACTGGTATTTTTGGTTTAAAAAATGTTTCGGGTGTTGGAATTTCGTTTGGTTTAGATCGTATTTATTTGGTTTTAGAAGAATTAAATAAATTTCCAGAAACCGTAACGGTAACTTCTCAAGCTATTTTCTTAAACTTAGGTGATGCAGAAGCTTTTTATGCCATGCAAGCCATTACAACCTTACGTCGTGCAGGTTTAAAAGTAGAAATGTACCCCGAAGCTGCAAAAATGGATAAACAATACAAACATGCAGAACGCCGTAACATTCCAATCACAATTACAGCAGGAAAAAATGAAATAGAAAAAAATATTTTTACTGTTAAAAACTTACAAACCGGTGACAAAACCGAAGTTACATTACAAGAACTACAACAATTGCTAACAAAATAAAATAAAAAAAGCGCTACTAAGTTTAGTAGCGCTTTTTTTATTGTAACAACATTCCGCAAGTAGTTTTTTAAACAAATTTTAATTAAAATTTAAAATGTGAATATTTTCGTGATTAATATGTAAATCAATAATATCTCGGTATGAGGTTTTACATGTAATAGCATTGCTCCAAAACTTGTTTTCAAAAGCATAAAGCATTTCTAAAATTTCGTTATCCAATAAGGCAACGTTTAATACAAAAAAATGAAGTTTACAAATTTCACATTCATCTGCAGGTAATTTTGCATTATAAATGTCAAAGTTGTGTCCTTTTTTTATACATTGTTCGGTAATGTAAACTAAATAATCGTATTCGTTTGCTATTTGCGTTTCTAATAAAGCCATTATATTATATTTATAAGTTATGTATTAAAATTATTACTAATTTATTAATCTAAACGGCTAAGAATACGAATTAACAAAACCATTTTTTAAACGTACCTAATATCAATTTAAAAAGCATGAATGTTTTTTTTTAACGTGTTTAAAATCAATTTGTTCGGTGTTTTTTAATGTTGTAATAATTTATTTACAAATATGATGCATGTTGTGAAATATTCGGGAGAAGAAGTTCCTTTTAATAGTGATATTTTTAAACGTTCTATTTTAAAATCGGGTGCTACGCAAGAACAAGTAAACCAGCTTTTTACTCGAATAGAAGATAAAATATACGACGGAATTACTACCCAACAACTTTATGTTTTAGCATTTAACGAGCTGTATAAATTAAAAAATTCGTTTGCTGCACGTTACAGCCTTAAAAAAGCATTACGCGAGCTTGGGCCCGAAGGTTATTTTTTTGAAGATTGGGTAGGTAAGTTGTTTGCCCAATTAGGATATCAAACTACAACGGGTAAAACCTTGCAAGGTGAAGCAGTAACGCACGAGGTTGATGTAATTGCTATAAAAAACAAAACATTAAATCTTTGCGAATGCAAGTTTAGAAACGATGTTGATGCAAAAATTAGCGTAACCACGCCCATGTACTTTTTATCTCGATTCAATGATTTAAAAAATAATGAGTTTCATTTTTTTAATGAAACCTTAAAACCCAATTTAGGTTGGGTTATTACAAATGCCTATTTTACACAAGATGCAATTGCATTTGCAAATCATTACGGTGTAAAATTACTTTCTTGGGATTATCCCGAAGGAAATTCTATAAAAAACATTGTTGATCAAACCCGATTTTATCCAATAACCTGCTTAACAACCTTAACCGATTACGAAAAAAAGTTTTTGCTAAACCAAAACGTAGTTTTAGTTAACGATATTTGTAAACATCCGGACAAGCTTGCCGGAATAAACTTTACAGAGGAGAAGGTTGATGCGATAATAAAAGAAGCTAAAGAACTTATTAGTTTTAATATATAACGTATTTTTGTAAATAAATATCAGAATGAATTGCCCTTGTTTTTCAGGTTTGCCTTATGCAAATTGTTGTGAACCTTACCATATCCATGTTCAAAACGCACCAACACCTTTAGCTTTAATGCGATCGCGTTATAGTGCTTTTGCTACGCATAACGCAGATTATTTGATGCGAACAACTTTACCAGCCAAACGCAAGTTTCATGATAAGTTAGATTTATTAGATTGGGCCCAACAAAATACTTGGACCAATTTAGAAATTGTAGAAGCAGTTGATAATATTGTAGAATTTAAAGCGTATTACACCGATGTGAGTGGAAAACCACAAATTCAGCAAGAGCGCTCACGCTTTCAAAAATTATCCGATAAATGGTTTTATGTAGATGGAATATAAAAAAATCCTGAGCTTGTTGCTCAGGATTTTTTTATTCTCTATAAAAGGTTCTTCCGTCTCCTTGTGCTTTTGGAAAAACAGTAATATCTGCAATTTGTACATGTTCTGGCTGATCTAAAACAAAAGCAATTGTTTCTGCAATATCTTCGCCAACCAATGGTTCATATCCTTTATAAACATCAGCAGCTTTTGCTGCATCACCTTTAAATCGAACTAAAGAAAATTCAGTATCAACTGCTCCTGGAGCAACTGCTGTAACTTTAATGCCGTGTGGTAATAAATCCAAACGCATACCTTTGGTTAAAGCTTCTACCGCCCATTTAGATGCACAATAAGTTGCGCCATTAGCATAAACTTGTTTTCCGGCAATAGATGAAAGGTTTATAATATGCCCTGATTTTTGTTGTAATAAATAAGGTAAAACAGCTTTGGTGACGTACATTAAACCTTTTACATTAATATCAATCATTGCTTCTAAATCATCTAGTTCGGCATCCTGAAAACTTGCTAATCCGTGCGCATTACCTGCGTTATTAATTAAAACTTCAATGTTTTTCCACTCGTTAGGTAAATTGGTAATGGCATTAAAAACTGCATCTTTATTAGCAACATCAAAGCTTAATGTATGTACTTGGGTAATTTTGCTTAATTGAGCAGCAACTTCTGCAAGTTTTTCGGTTCTGCGTCCGCACAAAATTAATTTGTATTTCGGCGCTATTTTTTTGGCTGTTGCCAAACCAATGCCCGAGGTTGCTCCTGTTATTAAAGCTATTTTCATGATAGTAAAATTAAATTATTTATTCGTCTTCAAAAGTTTTGGCAATTTTTTCAATATTTAAGCTTCGTGCAGAAGCATCAAAAATTTCTTTATAAACGCCGTTTTGGTTGTAAATTTCTTCGTGCTTGCCAGATTCGGTAACACGGCCAGCTTTCATGGCATAAATATAATCGGCATCAATAATTTGTGAAATGGAATGCGATATAATAACCACCGTGCGTCCTTTTTTTATTGCATCTAAACTATTTTTTATTTGTTCGGTTGCAATGGCATCTAAACTTGCGGTTGGCTCGTCTAAAAATATTATAGGTGGATTTTTTAAAAACATACGTGCAATAGCTATCCGCTGTTGTTGCCCGCCTGATAAGTTTAAAGCTTTGGTTTGATAACCTAATGGTAAATTAATAATCTGGTCGTGAATGTAAGCTTTTTTAGCTGCTTCAATTACTTCTTCATCAGTTGCATTAATTTTTCCGTACCTAATATTTTCTTCAATTGATCCGTTAAAAATATGATTTTTTTGAAGAACCAGCCCGATGTTATCTCGCAAAAATTTGGTGTTGTATTGGTTTAAATCTACACCATCTAACAAAATAGTTCCGTGGTTTGGGTTGTAAAACTTATCTAATAAATTAATTATTGTGCTTTTACCGGCTCCTGATAAACCTACTAGAGCAGTAATTTTATTAGGTAAAATTGTCATGTTTATATCGTGCAGTGCTTCGGTACCGTTAGGATAAGTAAAGCTTACATTTTGTAAAGTAAATTCACCTTTTAATTGAGCAGGAGCATAAGTTCCGGTATTTTCTGTTTGATGATCGGCGTTAAGTATATCAAAAAAAGTTTCAGAATAAATCATAGCATCGTTCATTTCATCATAAATGCGATGCAGTTGCCTAATTGGTGCCGAAACATTTCCGAAAAGCATAATGTGAAACATTATGGCACCTACGGTCATTAAGTCGGTTAATACCAAATATACCGTTAATATGATGATGATTACAACGCCGAATTGTTCTACAAACGATTTTATTCCATCGTAAATAAAATTTGTTTTTCGGGTTTGTAGCTGATTTTCGGTAAGCTGTGTTTGTAAATCCAATTGCTTTTTAGATTCAATTTTTTCACGGTTGAATGATTTGATAACCGTAATAGAATCTATAATGCTAATAATGCCTTGCGATTTGCTTTCTCGAAAACCACGCATGTTTCTGCGCCATCCGCTTAATTTTTTTGCTTGATTTTGAGTAATTAAAAAATAAATAGGAACTAAAATTAAACCGACCATGCCCACCCAAACATTGGCCTGAAACATCATTATTAAAGCTACAATGGCATTGGCGAATAAGGGCAAAATATCGATAAAAAAGTTTTGTACCAATCGGGTTAAACTTTCTATTCCTCGGTCAATACGCGTTTGTAACTTGCCTGATTCGTTATCATTCGCAGTAAAAAAAGCTAATTTGTAGGTTAGAATTTTATCTATGATGCGCTGCGCTAAATCGCGCGAAACCAAAATTCGTAACTTCTCACCAAAATATTTTTGTCCAAACTGTACAAATGCATTAACTACTTCTTTAGTAATTAAAATTACAGATATCCAGGTTAATAAATTAAGCCCTTTTTTAAGTTTGTCTTCTACATGCAATAAATCAGAAATATGATCTACCGTATAACGAAGCACCCAAGCATTAACCTGAGCTGCAAACGAACCAATTAAGGTTAATAATAAAGTTGCAACTACAAGTTTATGGTATGGTTTTACAAACGGGCTTAAATTTTTAAACAGCAGTTTAACGGTCATTGTTTATGTTTTGCATCACTTTTTGCATGATTTCAGTACTTTGTAAACGTTTATCAAAATCGTAAATCTGACTGGTAATCATAATTTCGTTTACTTGGGTTTTGTTAATAAACCCTTTTAGTTCTTCTGTTATTTTTTGCGCATCTCCTATAAAACTACAATTTAGCATTTGTTCTACATGAAAACGTTCTATGTCATTCATACCATATAAAACTTCTAAATCTGGTGCTTGCATGGGTTGGCGCGTATTTCTAATAATGTTTAAAAAATTTTGGTACAAGCTGGTTGATAAAAACTCGGCTTCTTCTGTAGTTTCGGCAGCAATTGCATTTACACAAGCCATGGTATATGGTTCTGGGTTTTCTGGACTTGGGCGGTAATTTTCGGTGTAAAACTTAAACGCATCATACATCATTTTCGGAGCAAAATGTCCGGCAAATGCATAAGGTAATCCGTAAGCAGCTGCTAAAGCTGCGCTTTCTGTGCTCGAACCTAATATCCAAATTGGTATTGATAAACCTTCGCCCGGAAAAGCACGAACTTTACTTGAGCTATTATCTGCCGATAAATATTGTTGTAATAACGAAACATTTCTTGGAAATTGTTGCGACTGCGCATAAAAATCAGAGCGAATAGCCATGGCTGTTTCGCCATCGGTTCCTGGTGCGCGTCCTAAACCTAAATCTACACGACCGGGAAATAAACTTTCTAACGTACCAAATTGCTCAGCAATTACTAAAGGCGAATGGTTGGGTAACATTACTCCGCCCGAACCTACACGTATTTTTTCGGTTTTAGACCCAACGTACGAAAGCATTACAGAAGTTGCCGAACTGGCAATATGTTCCATATTATGATGCTCGGCCATCCAAAAACGTTCAAAACCTAATTTTTCGCAAAATTGCGCTAAAGTTGTGGTTTGGTTTAAAGTTTGGTTAACTGTTGTATTATCAGCCACAATGGCTAAATCTAATATGGATAATTTTATTTTGTTGTTCATAATTAGAATCATTTTAATTGTAAAAATTACTTAAAATAGTAATTTTTAGCTTATAATTGTGTTTGTATAACGTATACTATTTTTATCAAACTTGTAGCATGGAACGTCGAATAGAAATTATTAATTCGTATAAATTTTTATCAGGAAATAAAAACAAACCGCTTCAAACCCGAATTTATAACAGCTTAACTTTTATTATTGTATTTTCAGTTCTTGGCTTACTTTGTTTAACCGGTGTGGTATTTGCGATGCTTGTAGATTGGTTTCATTTAAACTTTAGTTTAACCTGGAACAAAAGCAGCGCCTTAGTAATTTCGAGCATTTTATGCTTGTTGTTTTTAGCCGAAAGTTTTTATAGCTATTTGTTGCTAAAACATATAAAAAGAGCACAAAACAAAAAAGCCAATAAAAATGCCGAACTCGTAAATCTAGAACTAAATCAAATCATTTCTAAACAAATGCGTTTAACTAGTAACAAGTTACTATTTATTTTAGGATTAGCTATTGTAATTTGTGCTTTGTTGGTTGAGTTTTTTAATACCGATGTACTGTATGTTTACCTTTGGAACTATTTAAAAATTCCGCTTTTAATTTTTTATGTTTTGTTGTTTAAACAAGTAATTAAAAATTTAATTCAGATTAAACGCAACAATATTTTATTCGAAATTACTTGTTTAAAATAGCTTACTCCGAATATTTTGTAATTCTGCTTAACAAGCTAATTGCTAATCCAAAAATTGCAATTACAGCAAAAGCAACTTTTAGGCTCCAAGCTTCAGCCACAAATCCAATAATTGGCGGACCTAAAAAGAAACCAATAAAACCAATGCTGGTAATTAAAGTTAATGCTTGCTGAGTTGGCATAACTTTGCTTTTTCCGGCTAAGTCATAAACCATAGGTACAATAGCTGAGGTGCCTAAACCTACAATCATAAAAGCAATTATGGTGGTGTAAACCGACGGGAAAAGTACTGAAAGTGATAAGCCAATAAAAATTAAAACTCCACAAACGCTTAATGTTGCTTTAGGGCCAAATTGTTTTACGGTAAAATCTGATAAAAAACGTCCGCTGGCCATGGCAAACATATATGCGGTTAACCCGTAACCAATTAATTCGGTTGGCGATTTTACTATTTGCTTCATATATTCACTGGCCCAATCGGTCATTGTTCCTTCAGAAAGTAAGGCGAAAAAACTTAGCAAGCCTAAAATTATTAAATTTTTATCAGGCATAATAAAGCCAGATTTTACTTCTTTTTCTAATGTGTTTGGTTGGTCCGGAATCAAATAACGAAACATAACTAATGCTACAACAATTCCGAAAGATGAAAAGTAAATAAAATGTTTTAACGGTAGTACGTCTAAACCAATCATTTCGGCCCCAATCCACGAGGCAAAAAATCCACCAATGCTCCACGTACCATGAAACGAACCTATAATTTGGCTTTTGTAATTTTTTGCTACATTAATTGCTTGCGTGTTAATAGATATGTTTGTTAAGTTGCTAATTGCTCCAAAAGCAATTAAATTCAACTTCAATTGCCATAAAGTATTCCAATATCCAATACCAACTAACAAAATTAAATAACTAATTAAAAATAGCACGGTAGCTTTTTTACTTCCCAATTGTTTAATAATCCAGCTAGCAAAAGGTAAAGTAATTAAGGTGCCAATTGCGATAAACAGTAATACAAACCCCCAAGCTGCATCGTTAACTTGCATATAATCTTTAATTGTAGGAATTCTAGAAGCCCATGAAGCCGAAATTCCGCCAAAAACAAAAAACAAAATTGTTACCGCAATACGCGGTAAATGTTTGTAAGTAGTCATAAAAATAAATTAAAGCGTAAAGGTAAACAGCAAATGCGCTTATTTCAATAGTAATGCTAAATAATTATTTATGGCGTGTCCCTCGTATCCTCGGGTCGGGCTTTTCGCTTTATCTTTTCGGGTCAATTTCAAAAAGCATCACTTTTTACCACCATAAGCTAGCTTCAAAACACAAATTGTTCCCCCATTTTTTACCCCTCAAAGGATGCCGCTTCAATCCCTCACGCGCGCTGCCAACCAAAAAAGTATTTTTTTTGAGGGCTAACCCTTCACAAAATGAACGTTTTAAAAAATAGTTTTTAAAAAGATGCATTTTTATTTGTTTGCGATAAAAAAAAGGTACTATCTTTGCCATCGCAAACAAGGATATATGCCTTGTTTTTTTATCTCAAGTTCATAAACCTATTGTAATCTTCAAAACGCTTTTAAAATCGGCTAAAACCGGTTAAAAAAGAAAAAAAATATTTTTCTAAAAAAGTTTTGTAAGATTAAAAATAAGTTTTACTTTTGCACTCGCAACTGTGAAAAACACGGGATGCGTTAAAAAAGAAGTAACGATTACGTTCATTGATATATTGAATTGACAGCAAAAAAGTAAGAGAGTAATCTCGTATTAAAGAAAAAAAGACCTAGCAATCGTACAATAATAAAAATATACGATGAAGAGTTTGATCCTGGCTCAGGATGAACGCTAGCGGCAGGCCTAACACATGCAAGTCGAGGGGTAGAAGCAGCTTGCTGCTTTGAGACCGGCGCACGGGTGCGTAACGCGTATGCAACCTACCTTATACTAAGGAATAGCCCAGAGAAATTTGGATTAACGCCTTATGGTGTTTTAGATTGGCATCAATATAAGACTAAAGATTACGGTATAAGATGGGCATGCGTCCCATTAGTTAGTTGGTAAGGTAACGGCTTACCAAGACGATGATGGGTAGGGGTCCTGAGAGGGAGATCCCCCACACTGGTACTGAGACACGGACCAGACTCCTACGGGAGGCAGCAGTGAGGAATATTGGTCAATGGAGGCAACTCTGAACCAGCCATGCCGCGTGCAGGAATAAGGTCCTATGGATTGTAAACTGCTTTTGTATAGGAAGAAACCATCCCTTGCGAGGGGTCTTGACGGTACTATACGAATAAGGATCGGCTAACTCCGTGCCAGCAGCCGCGGTAATACGGAGGATTCGAGCGTTATCCGGAATCATTGGGTTTAAAGGGTCCGTAGGCGGCCTAGTAAGTCAGTGGTGAAAGTTTGCAGCTTAACTGTAAAATTGCCATTGAAACTGCTGGGCTTGAATTTTTGTGAAGTAACTAGAATATGTAGTGTAGCGGTGAAATGCATAGATATTACATGGAATACCAATTGCGAAGGCAGGTTACTAACAAAGTATTGACGCTGATGGACGAAAGCGTGGGTAGCGAACAGGATTAGATACCCTGGTAGTCCACGCCGTAAACGATGGATACTAGTTGTTCGGTTTTCGGACTGAGTGACTAAGCGAAAGTGATAAGTATCCCACCTGGGGAGTACGAACGCAAGTTTGAAACTCAAAGGAATTGACGGGGGCCCGCACAAGCGGTGGAGCATGTGGTTTAATTCGATGATACGCGAGGAACCTTACCAGGGCTTAAATGTAGATTGACGTATTTGGAAACAGATATTTCTTCGGACAATTTACAAGGTGCTGCATGGTTGTCGTCAGCTCGTGCCGTGAGGTGTCAGGTTAAGTCCTATAACGAGCGCAACCCCTGTCGTTAGTTGCCATCGAGTGATGTCGGGAACTCTAACGAGACTGCCAGTGTAAACTGCGAGGAAGGTGGGGATGACGTCAAATCATCACGGCCCTTACGTCCTGGGCCACACACGTGCTACAATGGCCGGTACAGTGAGCAGCCACTACGCGAGTAGGAGCGAATCTACAAAACCGGTCACAGTTCGGATCGGAGTCTGCAACTCGACTCCGTGAAGCTGGAATCGCTAGTAATCGGATATCAGCCATGATCCGGTGAATACGTTCCCGGGCCTTGTACACACCGCCCGTCAAGCCATGGAAGCTGGGGGTACCTGAAGTCGGTGACCGCAAGGAGCTGCCTAGGGTAAAACTAGTGACTGGGGCTAAGTCGTAACAAGGTAGCCGTACCGGAAGGTGCGGCTGGAACACCTCCTTTCTAGAGAAGTATTGATAGGTTCAACTTTATATTGAAATTACTCTCGCTGTTAGTTCAAAAATTTATAAGTAAAATACAGAGTCTCGTAGCTCAGCTGGTTAGAGTACTACACTGATAATGTAGGGGTCCCCAGTTCGAGTCTGGGCGGGACTACTATTTTGTTTATAGATAAAAAAAGGAAATTCTAGGGTTGGGTGTTGAGATACTATCAACAAGGATTCAACATTCACATAGAAGAATGGGGGATTAGCTCAGCTGGCTAGAGCGCCTGCCTTGCACGCAGGAGGCCATCGGTTCGACTCCGATATTCTCCACGATTTTAGATAAATATCTAAATAACCGTTCATTGACATATTGCAATAGAAAATACAAACAAAAAGTAGAAAGAAAAAAAAATAATTTTTTTACAGTAGAACGCAAGTTCTGTGTAGAAAACTCATACATAAGCAAATTAAGGGCGTATGGGGGATGCCTAGGCTCTCAGAGGCGATGAAGGACGTGATAAGCTGCGAAAAGCTACGGGGATTGGCACACACGAATAGATCCGTAGATATCCGAATGGGGCAACCTGTCTAGTTGAAGACTAGTCACATCGAAAGATGAGCAAACCCGCTGAACTGAAACATCTAAGTAGGCGGAGGAGAAGAAAACAAGAGTGATTCCGTAAGTAGTGGCGAGCGAACGCGGAACAGCCCAAACCAATATTGTTACGGCAATATTGGGGTTGTAGGACCACGATATTTTATGCAAAGCGAATTAGAATAACCTGGAAAGGTTAACCGAAGAGGGTGATAGTCTCGTATAAGTAAGCGATGTAATAGATAGTGGTATCCTGAGTAGGTCGGGGCACGTGAAACCCTGATTGAATTTGCCGGGACCATCCGGTAAGGCTAAATACTCCTGAGAGACCGATAGTGAACCAGTACCGTGAGGGAAAGGTGAAAAGAACCGTGAATAACGGAGTGAAATAGATCCTGAAACCATACGCTTACAAGCGGTCGGAGCCCTTTTATGGGGTGACGGCGTGCCTTTTGCATAATGAGCCTACGAGTTACCGTTGCTGGCAAGGATAAGCACTTTAGGTGTGGATCCGTAGCGAAAGCGAGTCTTAATAGGGCGCTTTAGTCAGTAGTGGTAGACGCGAAACCGTGTGATCTACCCATGGACAGGTTGAAGTTTAGGTAACACTAAATGGAGGACCGAACCCGTTGACGTTGAAAAGTCTTGGGATGATCTGTGGGTAGGGGTGAAAGGCCAATCAAACTCGGAAATAGCTCGTACTCCCCGAAATGCATTTAGGTGCAGCGCTGTTTTAGTTTATTAGAGGTAGAGCTACTGATTGGATGCGGGGGCTTCACCGCCTACCAATTCCTGACAAACTCCGAATGCTAATAAATGTTTTACAGCAGTGAGGGCATGGGTGCTAAGGTCCATGTCCGAGAGGGAAAGAACCCAGACCATCAGCTAAGGTCCCCAAATGTATACTAAGTTGAAAAAACGCGGTTTGTTTGCTTAGACAGCTAGGATGTTGGCTTGGAAGCAGCCATTCATTTAAAGAGTGCGTAACAGCTCACTAGTCGAGCGAACGAGCATGGATAATAATCGGGCATAAGTATACTACCGAAGCTATGGATTTGCGCTAAGCGCAAGTGGTAGGGGAGCATTCTAAACTGGGTTGAAGGTGTACTGTGAGGTATGCTGGACTGTTTAGAAAAGCAAATGTAGGCATAAGTAACGATAAGGAGGGCGAGAAACCCTCCCGCCGTAAGACTAAGGTTTCCTGAGCTATGCTAATCAGCTTAGGGTTAGTCGGGACCTAAGGCACACCCGAAGGGGGACGTCGATGGCCAACGGGTTAATATTCCCGTACTTCTAATAATTGTGATGGGGTGACGGAGTGATGAAAGCACCGCGGACTGACGGAATAGTTCGTTAAAGTACGTAACTATAGGACTTGTAGTAAAATGCGCAGGTCTTGGTGAAATACGATAGTACACAAAATCTTCGGATGGCGTGATAGTGTGCCTAAGGGCTTCCAAGAAAAACCTCTAAACATAGATTATTAGAACCCGTACCGTAAACCGACACAGGTAGTCGAGGAGAGTATCCTCAGGCGCTCGAGAGATTCATGGCTAAGGAATTAGGCAAAATAGACCTGTAACTTCGGGAGAAAGGTCGCCAGCAGCAATGCTGGCCGCAGTGAAAAGGTCCAGGCGACTGTTTATCAAAAACACAAGGCTTTGCAAAATCGTAAGATGACGTATAAGGTCTGACACCTGCCCGGTGCTGGAAGGTTAAGAGGAGATGTTATTCGCAAGAAGAAGCATTGAATTGAAGCCCCAGTAAACGGCGGCCGTAACTATAACGGTCCTAAGGTAGCGAAATTCCTTGTCGGGTAAGTTCCGACCTGCACGAATGGTGTAACGATCTGGACACTGTCTCAGCCATGAGCTCGGTGAAATTGTAGTAACGGTGAAGATGCCGTTTACCCGCAGTGGGACGAAAAGACCCTGTGCACCTTTACTATAGCTTAGTATTGTTCTTGGATAAGTGATGTGTAGGATAGGTGGGAGACTATGAAGTGGCGTCGCTAGGCGTTGTGGAGTCATTGTTGAAATACCACCCTTTGCTTATCTGAGGTCTAACTCTGCGTTGCAGAGGACATTGCTTGGTGGGTAGTTTGACTGGGGTGGTCGCCTCCAAAAGAGTAACGGAGGCTTCTAAAGGTTCCCTCAGTACGCTTGGTAACCGTGCGTAGAGTGCAATGGCATAAGGGAGCTTGACTGAGAGACATACAGGTCGATCAGGTACGAAAGTAGAGCATAGTGATCCGGTGGTTCCGCATGGAAGGGCCATCGCTCAAAGGATAAAAGGTACGCCGGGGATAACAGGCTGATCTCCCCCAAGAGCTCATATCGACGGGGGGGTTTGGCACCTCGATGTCGGCTCGTCACATCCTGGGGCTGGAGAAGGTCCCAAGGGTTGGGCTGTTCGCCCATTAAAGTGGCACGCGAGCTGGGTTCAGAACGTCGTGAGACAGTTCGGTCTCTATCTACTGTGGGCGTTAGAAATTTGCGTGGATCTGATTCTAGTACGAGAGGACCGAATTGGACTAACCTCTGGTGTATCAGTTGTGCCGCCAGGTGCATCGCTGAGTAGCTACGTTGGGCAGGGATAAGCGCTGAAAGCATATAAGCGCGAAACCCACCACAAGATTAGATTTCTTTAAAGGGTCGTTGTAGATGACAACGTTGATAGGCTATAGATGTAAAGGCAGTAATGTCATAGTCGAGTAGTACTAATAACCCGTAAGCTTATGTATTTGTCTCCTGCTGAAATTAAGTAGGCAGGAGGACTTCTTTCTAATAAAAGTAGAAGAGTTTGTATAGAACAACTATTGTAATAGGGTCAACCATATATTGCTAGATATAGCAAACCGATTTAAGGTGGTTATTGCAACGAGGCTCACCTCTTCCCATCCCGAACAGAGAAGTTAAGCTCGTTAGCGCAGATGGTACTGCATTTATGTGGGAGAGTATGTCGCTGCCTTTTTTATAAGTCCGAATCAGAAATGGTTCGGACTTTTTTGTTTTATATTGGAAGTTATATTTTGCGTTAGGGATAGCAGCGATATCCTTTTATGTAACATAGTGGAATAAAATAAGCGGATACCCCGACCCGAGCTATCCGCTTATTTTATTTTGTTACTTGCTATTTAAGCGAGGCTAATGCACTTGTATTGTATTTTGTCTTGCGTATTTGTCTTTTTATCGAATTTATTTAATTTTTCTAATGTTAAAAGATGTTTATGTCTTTTAATTATTTTTTATCATTATATTTGTTCAAACAAATGGTTAAAAAATGTTTTCGAAAACTTGTGAATATGCTATCAGAGCTTTAATTTATATTGCTCAACAATCTAAAGATGGTTTAAAGGTTAGTATTAAAGATATTTCTTTGGGAATTGATTCGCCAGAACATTTTATTGCTAAAATTTTGCAACAGTTAAGTCGAAAAGGATTTGTTAAATCGGTTAAAGGACCTAATGGTGGTTTTTATATGGAGGCCGATGAGCTAAAAATTAATCTAGCAACTGTTGTTCGAGAAATAGATGGAGATCGTTTATTTACAGGTTGTGGTTTAGGTTTAAAAGCATGTTCTGAGCTGCATCCTTGCCCTATACATAACGATTTTAAGATTATTAAAGAAAACCTTATGATTATGTTAGAAAGTTCTCAGATTAAATTTTTTGTTGATAATTTAGAATCTAACCTTACTTTTTTAAAATGTTAGTTCATTTTATATAATAAAAGATAAAAAGGTTTTTTATTCTTTTGCTTAAGGTTTGTTTTTCGTTTTCACAATAAAATGTTAAGTTTTTATGTTTGTTGTTAGTTGTTTATAAAGAAATTGAATTTTTAAAGATATAATTATGAAAAAGTCAGTATCAATTGCGTTTTTGTTATTAAGTGCTATTTTATTGCATGGTTGTAACAAAGAAGCATCAACTTCAGAAGTTAAAAAAGTTGATGCAGAAACCATTAAAACGGTCGGAGAAGTAGAAGTCCAAAAAATGGTTCCACCACCAATGGTTCCGCCTCCAGTAGGTAATCGTCCTGCCAAAAAAATTCAAGTTATGCTTGAAACAGTTGAAGAAGTTGGTGAATTAGCCAATGGCGTTCAATACGATTTTTGGACATTTAACGGTACCGTTCCAGGAAGTTTTATTCGTGCTCGTGTAGGAGATGAAATTGAGTTAACGCTTAAAAATAACGAAAATAGTGTTTTTCCTCATAATATTGACTTACATGCTGTAAATGGTCCTGGTGGTGGAGCCGAGGCAACTTTTGTAGCTCCTGGTCAATCGGCAACCTTTACTTTTAAAGCGCTTAATCCTGGTTTATATGTTTACCATTGTGCCGTTGCACCGGTTGGAATGCACATTGCAAATGGTATGTACGGACTAATTTTAATTGAACCAGAAGGTGGTTTACCACCGGTAGATAAAGAATTTTATATCATGCAAGGTGATTTTTATACCAAAGGTAAGTTTGGTGAAAAAGGTTTTCAGGAGTTTGACATGGATAAAGCGATTGCTGAACATCCAGATTATGTAGTTTTTAACGGAAATACGGGATCTTTAATTGGTGACAACGAATTAAAAGTTAATGTGGGCGAAACCGTTAGATTGTTTGTAGGTAACGGTGGACCAAACTTATCATCTTCTTTCCACGTAATTGGTGAAATTTTCGATAAAGTTTATGTAGAAGGTGGTAGCGTTATTAACGAAAACGTTCAAACAACTATGATTCCTGCCGGTGGTGCAGCAATTGTTGAATTTAAAGCTAATGTTCCTGGTGATTTAGTTTTAGTAGATCACGCTATTTTTAGAGCCTTTAATAAAGGAGCTTTAGGAAAAATTAAAGTTTCTGGAGAAGAGAATCCTGCTGTGTTTAAAAAACATAAATAATATTCAATGCTAAAGCTATGAAATATGTACTTTTTATAATCGGATTTGCACTTGCCTTTTCATGTTCTAATTCTGTTGAAACTAGCGTAACTGAACCTGCTGCCGAATTGGTTGGTTTTAATTCATCATCTAAAATGATCGAAATTCCTGGGGGAAATTACGTGCCGTTTTTTGGTCAAGATTCTTTACAAGAAGTACATGTTTCTAGTTTTTTAATGGATCAAACATTGGTTACAAATCAAGATTATCTGAATTTTTTAAAGGCAAATCCGCAATGGACGCGTAGCCAGATAAAAGGTTTGTATGCTGATGCTAATTATTTAAAAAATTGGAAATCTGATTTCGAAATTCCTGAAGGAATTAGCCCAGATGCACCCGTATCAAATGTTTCTTGGTATGCTGCAAAGGCATATGCAGCAAGTTTAGGAAAGCGTTTACCTACGGTAGATGAATGGGAATATGTTGGCGTAGCTAATTTAACTGTGCCTAATGCGGCAAACGATCCCGAATTTACCAATCAAATTTTGGCTTCTTACAAAACTGGTGATCGATATCGTATTCCTGTAAAATCAGGGCAACCAAATTATTACGGTATTTACGATATGTATGGTTCGGTTTGGGAATGGACATCCGATTTTAATTCGGTTATGATGACCGGAGAATCAAGAAATAACAATATTAAAAACGAAAACTTATTTTGTGCTGGTGCATCTTTAACTGCAACTGATTTAAAAAATTACGCTGCTTTTATTCGCTTTGCCATGCGTGGTAGTGTAAAAGCAAATTATTGCATTAACAATTTAGGGTTTCGCTGCGTACAAGATTTGTAAAAATAATAAGCTATGAAAAAGTTTTTAATTGCTTTTGTGTTCTTGGGTTGTTTTATGGCATCCTGCACCCAAAAAAATAACGATTTACCTGATGATTCGATTTATCATTTAACTTCTAAATGGGAAAATCAGCACGGCGATTTTATTCAGCTCGACGATTTAAAAGGCGATGTAGTGGTAATGGTTATGATTTATACCAATTGCCGTACCGCGTGCCCAAGATTAACAGCCGATATGCGTGATATTCATCAGTTGGTAGGAAATAAAAATAACAAAAATATTAAATACGTATTGGTTTCTATTGATCCTGAATCTGACACGCCAGAAAAGATGAACGAATATTTAAACATGTACAAATTTACTGGTGACGAATGGTTGTTTTTACGTTCTACCGATGCCAATACGCGAGAATTAGCAAACGTTTTAGCCGTGAAATATAAAGAAATTAGTCCTATAGATTTTTCGCATTCTAACATTATTAGCGTTTTTAGTAAAAACGGACATTTAGCTTATCAAAAAGAAGGTTTAAATATTGATATTGAAGGAACTGCTTCACAAATTAAAAAACAATTTAACTAAAATTATAAAAATCAAAAACTATGAAAAAAATTGTATTTACCCTATCGTTAGCATCATTAGTTCTGGCTTCATGCGGTCAATCTAAAGATTATGATAAAATTCTGGAAGAAGAGAAAAAAATGCGCCAAAAGTAGAAACTACTGAGCAACCTAAAGAAACAGCAGCAGACGGATTAGCATTAATGCAAAAATCAGATTGTTTTGCTTGTCATAAAACCGATTCAAAACTTTTAGGTCCTTCTTATCAAGAAATTGCAAACAAATATACAGCTGCAGATACCGATATGATGGTAACCCATATTATTGATGGTAGTACTGGTGTTTGGGGCGATTTACAAATGACACCGCACCCAGGTTTAAGTACTGCAGATGCCAAAGCAATGGTTGATTATATTTTAACCCTCAAAACAAATTAAAACAAAATAGTATGAATGTAAGAAATGATTTTATTGGAGATATTGTAGGCCAAGATTTTAGAACAGCCGCAATATTTAAACAAAACGGCATTGATTTTTGCTGTAAAGGCGGACGAACAATTGAAGAAGCGTGCGAGTCTAAAAAACTTAATGCAGAAGCAATTTATAAAGCCATTGAAGCTTTACCAAGCAAACAAGGCGGTTCAATTGATTTTAATATTTTTCCGTTAGATTTATTAGCAGATTATATTGAAAAAACACACCATCGTTATGCCGACGAAAAAATTCCAATTCTGCAAGCCTTTTTAGAAAAATTAGCTCGCGTGCACGGAGAACGTCATCCAGAACTATTTAAAATTCGCGATTTATTTACCGAATCAGCTCAAGATTTAGCGATGCATTTTAAAAAAGAAGAACTGATTTTGTTTCCGTTTATTCGCAATATGGTAAAAGCACAGCTAACCGGAAGTGAATTACCCAATCCAACTTTCGGAACGGTAGAAAATCCTATTGCTATGATGAAAGACGATCACACAGTGGAAGGCGAACGTTTTGCTGAAATAGCCGAATTAACTTCTGGTTACAATCCGCCAGCAGATGCGTGCAATACGTATAAAGTTACTTTTGCCATGCTGCAAGAATTTGAAGACGATTTGCACACGCACATTCATTTAGAAAATAATATTTTATTTCCAAAAGCTATTGAATTAGAACATGATTTAAGAACCGTACAAGCATAAACCCCAAAAATATGACACCAAAAAAATTATGGATCTGGCTTGGGGCAATTATTGTTGCATCTTTTGCCGTGTTAATTTTTTACGGTACCGAAATTTACCGTAATATTCCTCCCATACCATTAAAAATTGTTACAACCGAGGGTGTAGTTGTTGCTACCGCACAAGATATTAAAGACGGGCAAAATGTTTGGCAATCTATTGGCGGACAAACTGTAGGCAGTATTTGGGGGCACGGCGCTTACATTGCTCCCGATTGGAATGCCGATTTTTTGCATCGTGAATCTGTTTTTTTACTAGAAGAATTGGCTCAGCAAGATGGAAAAAATTATTCAAATTTACCTGAAGAAGAACAAGCTAAATATCAGGTGCTTCTTCAAAAAGAACTTCGAACCAATACATACAATGCCGAAACCGATGAAATTGTAATTTCACCACTTCGTGCTAAGGTTCATCAAAAACTAGCCGATCATTACCGCAAATTGTTTATGGACGATCCGGAAATGAAAGGGCTACGTGAACAATATGCTATTCAAACCAGTGCAGTTAAAGATAAAGCTTTAATGGCCAAAATGAATTCGTTTATAGAATGGAGTTCGTGGGTTTGCGTAACCAATCGTCCAAATGATACGGTTTCTTACACAAACAACTGGCCTCATGATCCGGTTATCGGAAACATTCCTCCAACATCATTACATTTTTGGACCGGTTTTAGTGTTTTACTTTTATTAGTAGGCGTGGGCTTATTGGTATTTTACTATGCTAAAAATGAAAAAGACGAAATTACAGATTCTTTACCAAAAGAAGATCCGTTGCGTAATTTGGTTGTAACGCCGTCTATGAAAGCAACTTTAAAATACATTTGGGTAGTAGGTATTTTAATATTATTACAAATGGTTGCTGGTATTGTAACTGCTCATTATGGGGTAGAAGGTGATGGCTTTTTTGGTTTATCCTTAGACAGCCTTTTCCGCAAGCTATTTCTAGAAGTTGGCACGTACAATTAGCTATTTTATGGATTGCAACCTCGTGGTTAGCTACTGGATTATATATTGCTCCAGCTGTTTCTGGCTACGAACCTAAATATCAAAAACTAGGTGTAAATGTTTTGTTTGGTGCTTTAGTTTTTGTAGTTGGTGGTTCTTTGATTGGTCAATGGCTGGGCGTAATGCAAAAGTTTGGATTAGAAAACAACTTTTTATGGGGACATCAAGGATATGAGTACATAGAATTAGGTCGTATTTGGCAAATACTATTACTTGTTGGTTTGGTTTTATGGTTGGTATTAATGGTTCGTGCCTTATTACCAGCTTTAAAGAAAAAAGACGGCGATTGGAACTTACTTGTTTTATTTACCTTATCGTGTGTTGCCATTACCTTGTTTTACGGTGCCGGACTTATGTACGGGCGTCAAACACATTTGGCCATTGCAGAATATTGGAGATGGTGGGTAGTACATTTATGGGTAGAAGGCTTCTTTGAGGTTTTTGCTACCGTAGTTGCAGCCTTTTTATTTACCAAATTGGGCTTATTAAAACAAAAATCGGCAACAATAGCAGTATTGTTTTCAACTATTGTTTTCTTAGCTGGTGGTATTTTAGGAACGTTTCACCATTTGTACTTTAGTGCAACCCCAACAGCAATATTAGCCGTAGGAGCTTCGTTCTCTGCTTTAGAAATTGTTCCTTTAGTCTTAATTGGGTATGAAGCGTATCACAATTATCAAATTAGTAAAGCAACCGCTTGGATTAAAGATTATAAATGGCCTATTTACTGTTTTATTGCCATGTCGTTCTGGAACTTTTTAGGAGCCGGTGTATTCGGGTTTGCAATTAATCCGCCAATTGCCTTGTATTATCTACAAGGATTAAATACCACAGCTGTGCACGCACACGGTGCCTTATTTGGTGTTTATGGAATTTTAGGTATCGGATTAATGTTGTTTGTTTTACGCGGTTTATACCCAGAAAGACAGTGGAACGATAAACTGCTAAGTTGGTCGTTTTGGACCATGAACATTGGCTTGTTTTTAATGACCGTAATTAGCATTTTACCAATCGGAATTCGTCAAGCTATTGCATCAATTGATCAAGGATATTGGTACGCACGTTCTGCCGAATTTATGCAAACACCAATTATGGATACGTTTCGTTGGTTACGTGTTCCTGGAGATATATTATTGGCCTTAGGCGAAGTTTTATTACTTGTATTTATTATAGGTTTAAAATTTGGCTGGTCGGTTAAAGAAAAGCGTTAATTAGTAATTCACAAAAAGTTGCTTGCCTTGTTGCAAGCAGCTTTTTTATTTTAAAAAAATATGAAAAGAAACGAAAACTTAATTCCGCTATCGCGAGAACATCATTTTGGATTATTGTGCAGTTGGAAAATCCGCGAAGGCGTAAAATTAGGAATTGATTACAACCGGATAAAAGCATACGTTAATTACTTTTGGGAAGAACGCTTACGCCATCACTTTACGGCCGAAGATACCGTTTTTGAGCCGTTAGAACATGATGATCAGTTTATTGCTATGGAAAAGGAACATGTTGAAATTAAGCATTTAATAGAAGCCATTAATGATTCCGAAAACACCGATTTACTACTAGCATTTGCGGATGCTTTGCAAAATCATATTCGTTTTGAAGAACGCGAATTTTTTCCAGCAATTGAACAAAACTTATCTGAAACCGAACTTAAAAAAATAGGCGATCAATTAGCCAATTTAGTGAGTGAAGGTGAAGATAAATACCCAGATGAATTCTGGAAACGTCCCAAAAAATAAAACACAATTCAATTTATGATGCTAGCCCAACAAATAAAAAATACAAACTTTTGGTTTAAATGGTGCCTTTTTAATTTTTTATTGGTTGCCTTGGTTGGTGTTTTAATGCGTTATAACATTTGGCAAGGTTTACTAGTTTTTCAGCATAAATTTATGCAACAATCGCATTCGCATTTTGCATTTTATGGCTGGGTAAGTGCTGCAATTTATGCACTGGTTTATTATTATTTTAAAAAGCTACAATTGGCTGTTGGCTTTTTAAAATATGAACTTATTATGGTTGTAAATCAAATAGGTGCGTATGGTATGCTTTTTTCCTTTTTAAAAGGAGGATATTACGGACTATCTATTTTCTTTTCTGCGCTTTCTTTTTTAGCCGGAGTTTTATATTTTATTTTTTTGGTTCGCGATACAGCCAAGCAACAAAACACCGCATTTATTTGGTTAAAGGTTGGTGCATTTTTTGCGGTTTTTTCATCCATCGGAATTTTTGGTTTATCTTATTTCACATCCAAACGAGAAACATTTGAAGTGCTTTATCGTGCTTCAATGTATTTTTATTTACATTTTCAATACAACGGTTTTTTCTTATTTTCTTGTTTAGGGTTATTTTTCTTGTATTTACAAAGCTCAAATATTCACCTTCCTTATAAAAAAAATAAAAACATATTATATTTACTTGCTGTTGGTACATTTTTTGGCTACGGCCTTTCTACTTTATGGATTGAAACGCCACGTTTGCTTTTACTTTTTTGGTTTTTTATAGCTGCCATTCAATTATACAGTGCCTATTTATTAGTCAGTTTTGTGTATCAAAATAAAAAATTATTACTATCTACAAATACAATTCTACGGTTGTTTTTTTGGGTTTTTAGTGCTGTTTTTGTACTGAAGTTTATTTTACCTTTTTTATCGCTTTTTCCAACATTAACTGCTATTGCCTTTTTTAACCTAAATATTGTTATGGCCTATTTGCACTTAATTTTATTAGTTGGTTTTAGTGTGTTTTTGGTTTGGTATATTTTTATAGCTTATCAACCTAAATTTACACCTTTGTTTACTTGTAGTGTTTATTTGTTGTTGCTTAGCATTTTGTTAAACGAATTGTTTTTGGCTTTTGCAGGTGCAACAGCTTTATTTAACTTTAGCTTTATAACTGCACCTTTTTGGTTATTTGTTTCAGGATTTTTAATATTAGTTGCTTTGTTTTTTGTTTTTTTATTGATGAAAAAGCAGAAGAATAATGAGCCGATTTAAGATACGTAAAGATTATAAACTAAAAAAACGGATAGCTCATCGAGCTATCCGTTTTAGTATTTATATTGAATATTTTATTAATTAAATGGTGTATAATCACGTGGTTCTTGTTGAACAGTAACCCATTGCACGGTTGAAAATTCTTCTAAAATAAAGTTTCCATTAAATGTACCTAAACCAGAATGTTTAACTCCACCGAAAGGTGCATTAGGTTCGTCATTAACGGTTTGATCGTTTACGTGAATCATGCCTGTTTCTATCTTTCTAGCCAATTGAACGCCTTTGTTTAAATCACGCGTATGAATGGCTCCAGATAAACCAAAATCGGTTCCATTAGCTATTTCTAACATTTGTTCTTCAGTATCAAAAACAATTATTGGTGCTACCGGGCCAAAAATTTCAGTATGATTAAATATTGAATTAGCGCTAACATCAACAAGCACTGTTGGAGCAATTAAACGTCCTTCTCTTGTTCCGCCAACTGCTATTTTTGCGCCTTCTTTTACCGCATCATCAACTAATTTCATAATACGATCTGCTGCTCTGTCATGAATTACAGGTCCAACTAATACTTCTTTATCGGTAGGATTTCCGTATTTTAATTCGCTTACTTTTTTCACAAATTTAGTCGTGAATTCTTCGGCAACTTCTTTTTGAATTAAGAATCGGTTTACCGACATACAAATTTGCCCTTGATGCATAAATTTACCAAAAATGGCAGCAGAAACTGCTTGATCAATATCAGCATCTTTTAAAACAACAAATACATTGTTACCACCTAATTCTAAGGCCGTTTTCTTTAATCCTTCTGCAGCAATTTTTCCAATACGTATTCCTACTGGCGTAGATCCGGTAAATGAGATCATATTTGGTATAGGGTGCGAAGTAAATGCATCTCCAATTTCAGCAATATTTCCTGTTACCACATTTAATACTCCGGCTGGTAAACCTGCTTCTTCAAACAACTTAGCAATTAACATTCCGCCAATAATTGGCGTATCTTCTGCTGGTTTTAAAACTACTGCATTACCAATAGCAATAGCTGTAGCCACCGAACGCATAGATAAATTAAAAGGAAAATTAAATGGGCTAATTACTCCAATAACACCTAATGGTTTACGATATGCTCTACTTTCTTTACCCGGTGTAAAAGAATCGTAAATATAACCATGTAAACGGGTTGGGAATGTTGCAGCTTCACGACAAATATTTGCAGTAATAGCCATTTCTACTTGTTGTTTGATAAATGTACTACCACACTCTCTAGCCATTATGTCAGAAATTTCGTCTTTATGAAGCTCAATAAGATCGGCAACTTTATTAACAATAGCACTACGTTCGTTAGGTAAACGTGCTGCCCATGCTTTTTGCGCTTTTTTTGCTGATTCATAAGCTTCATCTAAATCTGCTTGATTTGCGCCTTTAAATTTATATATTACTTCGTTATTAAAGGGATTGATAACGTCTAAAACAAAATCTGATTTTCCGTCTCTCCAAACACCATTAATAAATAGTTTATTTAATTTTTCAAGTTTATTCATTATTTTTTATTTAGTTATTAAACATTTTTAATCTTAAATAACCAGTGAAGGTTTCTACTCTAATTTAGTGAAAAAATGTGGCTATTACAACTTTTGATTATTAAATTAATATCATTTTACTTCTAATAAAGACATTTTTTGTAAGTCAATTTTAAAAGAAAAAACGGATAGTTTTAATAAAACTATCCGTTTTTTATATATCGAGTGAGCAATTAATGCATCAACTTTTAATACGTTAAACCTTCTCCGAATTTGAATAAAGGATATTCTGGACCTTCGTCGTATCCCGGAACATCTTCTTTATTTTTTTCTACCGCAGCTTGGTTAATTGGCGTTGTAAATGGCATTTTTCCAGACGGTTTAACTTTACCTGTTACAATATCTAATAACGCTTCGTTTTCAACACCAAAAGTTCCGATTACCCCAATAAAACGATTTTGCGTATCGTTATTGTAAATTTCGTCAATCGCAAAAGGATTTGAGTAATTAACGGCTAAAATAGTTGGTTTTTTTGCTGTTAATTGATTGATGTAATCTACATTAACAGCAGCACTTGATAAATTAACTTGTAAAGGAGATTGGTCAGCAGGAAACAACGGACGAATTGCTGGTTTAAGCCATAACAAAATAACATCAGCTTCTTCTGGCGTGTTTACAAATTCCAAACCTTCATATTGTGCTGTAATTACATTTCCTGGTAAATTATCTACCTTTTTGCTGTACGGTTTTTGATAATCTTCAAAATAAACTTTTGTAGGTTTTGTTATAGGTAATTGTTTTTGTTCGTTGCGTAACAAAACTACCGATTTGCGTTGTGCTGCTTTACCAGCTGCTACAAATTCTGCTTTACCAACGGTTTGTGCTGCTTGATCTACATTTACGTAAGGATTTTCGAACAAACCTAAATCAAACAATTCTTTAGCTAATAATTCAGCAGATTCATTTACCAACGGCATAACTTCAGGATGCTGTTTTATGGTTTGAATTAACAAACTTGGATCGGCATTACCTGCAAATAAGTTTACGCCAGCTTCTAAAGCTTTTACGTATCTTTTTTCAATGGTTAAGCTATCAACTCCCCAAGGCATAGATTCAATTGGTCCGGTATCCGAATTAATAATTCCGGTAAAACCTAATTCACCACGTAATAAATCGCGTAAAATACCTTTGTTGTATGCGTAAGCAACTTCTTCGTATTCTGTATCTTTTGGTAACGAATAATAAGGCATGATTGATGACGTACCTGCGTTAATTGCTGCTTTAAATGGCAACATATTTTCTTCTAAACGATTACCTGGAAAAACAGCGTTACGTCCGTAGGTATAATGCGGATCAAAACCTTTGTAGGTTGCTCCACCGCCTGGAAAATGTTTGGTTGTTAAAGCAATAGATTGATTGCCTAATTGTTCCCCTTGAAAACCTAAAACAATTTGTTCCATAGTTTCGGCAGCTAATTGCGGATCTTCACCAAAAGTTCCTTCAATACGTTGCCATCTTGGTTCGGTAGCTAAATCGGCCATGTACATATAACCTTTACGTAAACCAACTGATGCCCATTCTTGACGTGCCATATCGGCAAACTGACGAACGGTTTCTTTATCGTTCATGGCAGCTAAACCAATTTCTGAAGGCCATTTAGAAAAACCAACAGAAGCTGATGCTGTTGCACCCATTGAACCAGCAGAAATATGATTACGTGGATTTGTGATGCAAAAATTACAGGAATTCCTAAACGAGTTTCTTCAGCCAATGCCTGAACTTTATTTGCCCAAGTTGCCATAGTTGCTGCATCTGCTGTTGTAGTACGCCAAATGTAATGACGTAAATGATGATCTTTTACTCCTTTTGTTGTTCCTACCGTATTCATTACCGGATAAGCTAAAGGTTCGCCAGTAAATTGGTTTTTGTCAATTACAACATCTTCTTCATTTAAATCGGCAGTTACGGGCTTAGGCGTTTCAATTTTGTCTAACATAAAAACTTCGTTAAACATGCGCATATCAGTAATTAATAACATGCCGGCTTTTTCTTCTAAGGTCATTTTGCTTACTAAATCTTTTGCGCGTTCTTCGCTTGATAAACGCCAATCTTCGTAAGGATCTAATTCCCCGTTTTTATTTAAATCTTTAAATTGTAAATTATCTACCGTTAAAATGTTTACGGATTCTGTGCCTAAATCAGCTTGTTTTATGGCTTTGTTTCCTTCTGTACAACTACTTAAAAGTGCTAAAAATGAAACACCATAAAATAGGTTTGAATATTTCATATATTAAATTTACTGTGTTATTATGTAAAGTTACGAGCAATATTTTTTAATCTTCTTAAAAAAAGAATAAAAATGCCGTTGTGGCTATTAATTTTTTGTTAAGCAAAAAAGGCTGATTTAAAAAATCAACCTTTTTTAAAAATGAATAATAACCTTATTTTGAGTATTAATGTTCTTTATAGGAAACAATTAAAAAATTGTTTTTACTACTCCGCCATCTACACGTAAAGCTGCACCATTTGTAGCCGATGATAATGGGCTAGCAACGTAGGTAATTAAATTAGCTACTTCTTCTGGTTTTGCAAAACGTTGTAGTAAGGAGCTTGGGCGCATGTTTTTGAAAAAATCAGTTTCTACCGATTGGTAATCCGAATTTTGTTCTTGCGCTAATTTGTTAAAAAATTCAGTAACGCCTTCTGATGCTGTTGGGCCAGGCATAATTGTATTTACAGTAACATTGGTGTTTTTTGTAAGTTCTGCTAAACCACGGCTAACGGCATGAATAGCAGCTTTTGTTGTGCCGTAATGAATCATTTCGTCAGGAATGTTTGATGCCGATTCGCTGGTAATAAAAATAATACGTCCCCAATTTTGTGCTAACATAGCAGGGAAAACAGCACGTGCTAAACGAATGCCGCTCATTACGTTTACATCAAAAAAGCGATACCAATCTTCATCTGTTATTTCAACAAAATCGTTAGGTTCATAAATACCTACGTTGTTAATTAAAACATCAACGGTTCCGAGTTGTTTTAGTAATTGATTTACTGAGTTTACATCGGTAAAATCGGCAGCAAAACCAGAAATTTGTGCCTTTAGTACCGCTTGGTTTAATTTAGCTAAGGCTGCGTCAACGCTTTTTTGAGAACGTCCGTTAATTATAACCTGAGCACCTTCTTGTGCTAATTGTTTTGCGGCTGCAAATCCGATTCCGGATGTTGAACCGCTAATAAAAACTTTTTTATTTGTTAATTCTAAATTCATGTTTTAATATTTGCTTGCCTGATCTAACAATGCTACTTGTTGAGCTGTTAATTGTAAGGATGCAGCTTGTAGTAAACTTTTTACTTGATTTACTGATGTTGCACTTGCAATAGGCGCCGTGATGTACGATTTATGTAATTGCCATGCTAAAGCAATTTCTGATAAGGGTGCATTGGTTTCTTTTGCTACCTGATCCATAGCTGTTAAGATGCGTAACCCACGATCGTTTAAATAATTTTTATGAATACCACCGCCACGAATACTTTTAGAAACATCGGCATCGGTTCGGTATTTACCAGTTAAAAAACCACTAGCTAAGGCGTAATAGGGCGTAACTGCAAGGTTTTCGGTTTCAACCAGTTCTAAATATTCTTTTTCAAAACCTTCTCGGTCATATAAATTATATTGTGGTTGCAAGCTTACATAACCTTTTAAGTTGTTGTTTTTTGCAAACTGATTGGATACTAAAATGCGTTTTGCTGTTGAATTTGATGCGCCAAGTTCGCGAACTTTACCAGCTTTAATTAAATCATTAAAGGCTTGCATGGTTTCTTCAACCGGAACATCTAAATCTTCTTGATGTGAAAGATATAAATCAATATAATCGGTTTGTAAACGTTGTAAAGATGCATCTACTGCTTTTTTAATATAAGCAGCACTAAGCCCTTTATTACCGTTACCCATATCCATTCCTACTTTTGTAGCTAATACAATTTCGTGACGGTTTTTGCGCTCTTTCATCCATTTACCAATAATGGTTTCAGATTCGCCACCGGCATTTCCTGGAACCCAAGCCGAATAAACATCGGCCGTATCAATAAAATTGAATCCGGTTTCTGTAAACGTATTTAATATTTCGAACGATTGTTTTTCATCTAATGTCCAACCAAAAACATTTCCGCCAAAGCAAATTTTTGAAACTTGAAGGTTTGAATTACCTAAGGCAACTTTACTTGTATCCATAATAATTTTTATTGAATTTTTGATTTACTCAAATATATATTAGTTAAAGATAATAAATCTTAAACTAGATTAAGTTGTTTGTTTTTTTAACAAACAAAAAAAAATCCCGATTTAAGTAAATCGGGATTTTATATTATTTTGCGATTCCGCGTGAAATAACAATTTTTTGAATTTCTGAAGTTCCTTCGTAAATCTGAGTGATTTTTGCATCGCGCATCATGCGTTCTACATGATATTCGGCAACGTAACCATTTCCGCCGTGAATTTGTACAGCCTCAATTGTTGTATCCATTGCTGTTTTTGATGCAAATAATTTAGCCATAGCTCCAGATATAGAAATATCTTCGCCATTGTCTTTTTCAGCGGCAGCTTTAAAACATAATAAACGTGCTGCCGAAATTTGTGTTGCCATATCGGCTAACTTAAATGCAATGGCTTGGTGGTTTATAATTTCGGTTTTAAATGCTTTACGTTCTTTTGCGTATTTTAACGAAAGCTCGTAAGCACCTTGCGCAATTCCTAAAGCTTGTGATGCAATACCAATACGACCGCCATTTAATACATTCATAGCAAAAGCAAATCCAAATCCATCTTCACCAATTCGATTGGCTTTAGGTACTTTAACATCGGTAAACATTAATGAGTGCGTATCAGAACCGCGAATTCCCATTTTCTTTTCTTTTGGTCCAATTTCAAAACCTTCCCAACCTTTTTCAACAATAAATGCATTAATACCTTTATGTCCTTTTTCTGGATGCGTATGTGCAATAACTAAATATGTAGATGCGGTAGAACCGTTTGTAATCCAGTTTTTTGTTCCGTTTAATAAGTAATAATCTCCCATATCAACCGCAGTTGTTTTTTGAGAAGTTGCATCAGAACCAGCTTCAGGTTCTGATAAACAAAAAGCGCCAATAACTTCGCCAGTTGCTAACGGTACTAAATATTTTTCTTTTTGTTCTTCCGAGCAATATTTTTCCATACCAGCACAAACCAATGAGTTGTTTACTGACATAACTACTGCTGCAGAAGCATCAACTTTAGCAATTTCTTCCATAGCTAGTACATAAGAAACGCTATCTAAGCCTGAACCTCCGTATTTTGGATCAACCATCATACCTAAAAAGCCCAATTCGCCCATTTTTTTAACCGCTTCATGAGGAAATGTAGAATGCTCGTCTCGTTCTATAACACCAGGTAATAATTCAGTTTGAGCAAAATCGCGAGCGGCTTGCTGAATCATTAATTGTTCTTCAGTTAATTTAAAATTCATTTTCGTATTTAAGTTTGTTTAATTTTTTATAATTTTCGAATAGTTATTAATTTCGATTTAAATATAATAAAATTTATTGTTTGTGTAAATTTAAGCTATGATTATTAAAAATTATTTTATTATTGGGGTAATGTCGGGCACTTCTTTAGATGGAATTGATTTGGCCTATGTTCATTTTACTGTTTCTGAAAACGATTATTCGTATAAAATAGTACAAGCACAAACAATTCCTTATTCAGATTTGTGGACAGAAAAGCTAAAACAAGCCATAAACTTGCCAGAAAATGAATTGCACCAATTAAATAAAGAATATACGCTTTATTTGTCAGAAACAATTGCAAATTTTATAACTCAACATCAAATAAAACAAATTGATGCAATTGGTTCTCACGGGCACACGATTAAGCATCAACCTAATTTGGGCTTTACCCTACAAATAGGAAATTTACCAGAAATAAAACAATTTTTACCTTACCCCATTGTTTGTGATTTTAGAGTGCAAGATGTTGCTTTGGGCGGACAAGGTGCCCCATTGGTACCCATTGGAGATTTAATGCTGTTTACTGCTTATGATTATTGTTTGAATTTGGGTGGATTTGCAAACGTATCATTTACTGAAAATAACCGCAGAATTGCTTTTGACTTATGCCCCGTAAATACGGTTTTAAATTATTACGCCAATAAAATAGGTTTGCCTTATGATGATAAAGGTGCTGTTGCACGTTCGGGGCAAGTAAATTTTGATTTGTTACATCAATTAAATGCGATTCCTTTTTACACCGCTTCTTATCCAAAATCATTAGGTATTGAGTTTGTTATGCAAAACATTTTACCTTTATTAAATGAATTCAATATTCCAATAGCTGATAAATTACGAACTTTTACAGAGCATGTAGCTTATCAAATTTGCCAAGGTTTACCTCAGTTACAAGGTTCCTTGTTGGTAACCGGTGGAGGCGCATATAATGATTTTTTATTAGAATTGATTCAGAAAAATGCCCAATCTTTACAAGTACTTGTTCCTGATAATTTAACGGTTGAGTTTAAAGAAGCTTTATTATTTGGATTTTTAGCTCTACGCAAATTAGAAAATAAAACAAACGTTCTTGCTAGCGTAACCGGAGCAAAATACGATCATTCATCAGGCGTAATTTATTCTTAAAACACCTATATAATAAGTGTTTTTATAATACTTAAAATTTAGTAAAATAATAGGTAATACGATAAAAAAATACGTATTTTCGTTACATTAATACCTCAGTTACAAAAAATGGATTCGAATACTAACTCAAATACAAAAAGAAAATCACTAGGATTAACCGTTTTGGTTTATTCCGTGTTTTTATTGCTATTATTTTTTATTCGTTTTTGGCCACCAAGTGACGCCGTTTTAAATCAATTAGGTCAAGGCGGTGGCGGTGGCGGAGTTACTGTAAATTTTGGAGATAGTGATTTTGGGCGAGGAAAAAATTTTAATAGCCAAGTTTTAGACATTAGTACAACCGTAACAGCTGTTGCTACACCAACCAATACGGTAGAAAATATTTTAAGTTCTGAAGTTTCTGATCAAACCGATTATGTAGTGGCTAATACACCTACTAAAATTGAGAAAAAAGAAACTAAAGTTGAGGTAACTAAGCCGGTGGTAGAAACGCCTCAAAAACCTAAAGTTGCCGAAAGTACCAATTCTGCTTTATCTAATTTATTGGGTGGTAATACTTCTGGTGGTGATGGAAATGATAATGTTGCAGGTAATAAAGGAAATTTAAACGGAAGTTTAAGTTCGTCAGATTATTACGGAACTGGTGGATCTGGTGGTGGTACCGGTGGCGGACACGGAACCGGATCTGGAACCGGAACAGGTAGTGGAATAGGACCGGGATCTGGTGGTGGTTCTGGTGGTGGTGCAGGATATTCATTAGGTAACAGAAAAGTTTTAAATAAGCCTGAACCAAAATATATTTGTAACGAATCGGGTAGAATAGTGGTTGAAATTACTGTTGACCGATCGGGTAAAACAATAAATGCTGTTCCTGGCGTTAAAGGTTCTACCAACTTAGCCAAATGTTTGCTAGATCAGGCAAAAATAGCTGCCATGGCAACCAAATGGCAATCTAGCCCTGACGCACCAGCCGTGCAAACCGGGCAAATTATTTATAATTTCAGTTTAAATTAATACAATATAAAAAGTTCGGTGTGAAACCGAATTTTTTGTTTTCCAATCTAGCCCAACTACTTTTATGAAAATTTTTAAAATTTATGTAGATTCCTTCAAAGGCCTTTCTGCCGAATCTTGGATGCTATCTATTGTTATGCTTATAAACCGTTCAGGTTCTATGGTTTTACCTTTTTTAGGCGTTTACATGACGGCAAAATTGGGTTTTACTATTGAACAAACCGGTCTTGTTTTAAGCTTTTACGGCATTGGGTCTGTAATCGGTTCGTTTATGGGCGGCTATTTAACCGATAAGTTCGGTGAATACAAAGTGCAAAGCTTAAGTTTATTTATAAGTGCGCCTATTTTTTTATTGATTCCGTTTTTTAGTACGGTTGCTGGCATGGCTTTTATTATTTTTTTACAAAGTTCTATTAGCGAAGTTTTTAGACCGGCCAACTCCGTTGCCATTACTAAATATGCGAAACCTGAAAATTTAACTCGTGCTTTTTCATTAAATCGCATGGCCGTAAACCTTGGTTTTTCTATCGGTCCTGCTTTGGGCGGAATTCTTTCTGCAATTTCATATAACTTTCTGTTCGTAGTTAATTTTGTTGCTATTTTGGCAGCTGGCATCATGTATGTACGTTTTTTTAAGAAAAGAAATAAATTATATAGAAACCGAATTGCTGATGTAGCTGAGGTGATAACACCGACTAAAAACGTATATAAATCACCATATTTAGATGTGCCTTTTTTAGTTTTTTCTCTTTTCTGTGCCATTTTTGCCATTTGTTTCTTTCAAATTATAAATACTTTGCCGCTGTTTTTTAAAGATGTGGTAGCGCTAGATCAAATTGCAATTGGGTATATTTTAGGATATAGTGGTTTTTTAATTGTATTGATCGAAATGCTTTTGGTAAACTTGTCCGAAAAATATTTAAGCATTGCCAGCACATTATTAATTGGTAGCGTTTTTTGCGCAATCGGCTATGCTGTTTTAGGTTTTGATTATGCCTTGTTAACCATTATTTTTTCTATGACGTTTATGAGTATTGGAGAAATTTTGGTACTTCCATTCATGTCAACGGTTACCGCCATTCGATCAGAAGGTGCTAATCGGGGAGCTTATATGGGGGTTAACGGAATTGCCTTTTCCTTATCTTTTATTATAACTCCGTTTTTAGGAACCCGAATAGCCAGTCATTTTGGATTTGATACTTTATGGATTTATACCGGATTGTTTTTAATTTTAGCAGGTTTTGGTCTGTTTTATACCACAAAGCTTATTATTAAGCAACGCAGTAATACCGAATTTAAATAATAAAAAAAGCGCTCTTTTTAAGAGCGCTTTTTTTATTTTGCATCAGTTGCAATTACAAATTTTAAATTGTTTTTTACACCTATCTCTAGTACTTCAACTAGATCTTGAACCTGAAGATTAAACGGAATTCGTACTACAACCGTTTGGTCTTTATCTTCGCCAAGTTGTGCTAATAAGTTTGTTTCTAAATCAGCAAAATCAACTTGTTGTTTGTCAATAAAATAGTTTTTTTCGTCTGTAACAGAAAGCGTAATATGCTGTTTATTTGTTTTTTCGTTGTTTTTAGCTTTAGGTAACGTCATTTTAATAACGTTAGGATTGGCTAAAGTTGATATAATTAAAAAGAAAAGCAATAAGAAAAACATAATATCGCTCATCGAATCTTTAGCAACTTCAGCCTGAAAGCGTTTATTTCGTTTTATTGCCATTTGGTCTCTGAATTATGTTTATAAATTCTAAAACTAATTTTTGAGTTTGTAAAGCGTATTTATCAATACGACCGTTAAATAAGTGGTAAGCCGAATAAGCTATAATTCCCACAATTAATCCTGCCGCCGAGCTAATCATTTTTTCATACAATCCGCCCGAAATGTTTCCAATACTAATATCTTCAGAAATAGAAATAGAATAGAAAATTTTAATAACCCCCGAAATGGTACCTACGAAACCAAAAGTTGGAGCAATACCGGCAATTAAACCTAAAGCACCTAAACCTTTTTCCATTTCACCAATCTGAATGTTTGCCATTTTTTCCATGTTCGATTCAATCTCACCAATCGGTCTTCCTACTCCGGCAGTTAAAATTCCTTCTTTTAAAACTTTCGAGTTTGCTGTGGTATCACGTTGCGTGCTTGCAACTGCTAATTGAATGTTGCCATCAAGCAAATGAGATTTAACATCTTGTATTAATTGCGGATCATTTTGGGTTGCTTTACTAATGTAAAACCAGCGTTCAAAAATAACATAAATGGTATAAAAAAGTAATAAACCAATCGGGATTAAAAATACGCCCCCCTGAAGTAAAAATTCTAAAGTAGAAATTTCGTGGTTTGGTTCTACATTTTCTGCAATTGCTCCTGCAGCTTGTGTTAAAGTATCGTTTGTTATTTGTAGAAAAAAGTTAATCATAAAATTTATAATGTAAATTTGTGAACGAATTTTTTATAAAGATATATTTAATTACCAAATTGTAACAAACAAATATCTTAAAATATTTATAACATGTTCCTTTTTAAACATAAATTTTAATGAATTACTCAGAAACATTAAATTGGATGTTTGCACAACTGCCCATGTACCAAAAAATAGGGGCTTCAGCGCATACCAAAGATTTAAAAAATACTATAAAATTGCTTGCGTATTTAAACAATCCAGAAGCAAATTTTAAAAGCGTTCACGTAGGCGGAACAAATGGTAAAGGTTCTACATCGTCTTTATTAGCTTCTGTTTTGCAAGTTGCCGGATATAAAGTTGGTTTGTATACCTCACCACATTTAAAAGATTTTAGGGAGCGCATTCGTATTAATGGTGAAATGATTGCTGAAAACGATGTGGTAGCTTTTATAGATCAACATAAAAGTTTTTTAGAAAGCAATCAACTTAGCTTTTTTGAAATGACTGTTGGTTTGGCTTTTGAATATTTTGCTGATCAAAAAGTTGATGTAGCTATTATAGAAGTTGGGTTGGGTGGCAGGTTAGATTCTACCAACGTGATTACGCCATTAATTTCTGTAATTACGAATATTGGCTGGGATCATATGAATATGTTAGGAAATACATTACCAGAAATAGCAGCCGAAAAAGCCGGAATTATTAAACCTCATGTTCCGGTTGTTATTGGAGAATATACGGCCGAAACTAAACCTGTTTTTTTAGCTAAAGCTGATAGCGTTGCCGCACCAATTTGGTTTGCTTCCGAAATGAATTTACCCGAAATTGAATCAGCTCTGCAAGGAGATTATCAACTGCACAATAAAAAAACAGCTTTAACCGCTTTAAATTGTTTAAAAAGTTATTTTACAATAACCGAGCAAAACATTAAAAACGGATTTTTACAAGTGCTTAATAACACACAATTTGCTGGGCGTTGGCAAGTTTTAGGGAATAAACCTTTTACGGTTGCAGATACGGCGCACAATAAAGAAGGTTTAACCATCGTAATGCAGCAAGTTTTAAAACAAAACTTTGATTTGTTGCATTTTGTTTTTGGTGTGGTTAATGATAAAGATTTAAGTGCTATTATTCATTTACTACCTAAACAAGCCATGTATTATATTGCTAAACCGAATGTACCACGTGGATTACCGGTAGAAGAATTGGCTGAGGTAATGCAACACCACGGATTTAATTATTTGGCCTGCAATTCTATTCCAGAAGCTTATGAGCGTGCTAAGCTCGAAGCTAAACCAAATGATATGATTTATATTGGCGGAAGCACGTTTGTAGTTGCTGAAGTTCTATAATAAAAAAGCTCGAAAATATTTTCGAGCTTTTTTATTAAGGTAAAATTTTTTCTAACGCCATTCCGCGAGAACCTTTTATTAATACGGTGCAATCATGTAATGCATCAAAGGAAAAATCGGCTTTTAAATCGCTTAATGTTTTATAATATTTTGCTTTTGGATTTTCAATCTGATTGGCAAAAAAACGTTCGCCAACAAAATACGTTTGTTTGATGCTGGTGCTTAAAACTTTTTCAATCACGTTTTTATGTTCTAAATCGCTAGTTTCTCCCAATTCAAACATATCGCCTAAAATGGCAATTTTATGGGTAGCTGCAAGTTGATCTAGATTTGTAAGCGCAACATCCATGCTGCTCGGATTGGCATTGTAAGCATCTAAAATTATTTGATTGCTTTTTATTTGCATGATTTGTGAGCGGTTGTTGGTTGGATTGTATTCCGCCAATGCTTCATGAATTTTTTGAATATCAATGCCAAAAAATAAACCAATAGTTAAAGCTGCACAAATGTTTGGTGCGTTGTAAATGCCAATTAAATGCGTAGCAATGGTTTCGTTATTGTAACAAATTTTTACATTCGGATCTGCTTTAACGTCGGTAATATTTACATCTGCACTGGTTGTACTTAAGCCAAAGGTAAATTGCGTAATGTTTTGTGCATTGGTTACTTGCAGCGCATCATTTATATTTATAAAAACACGTTTGTTGTGTTCACGTAAATAGGCATACATTTCTGACTTGCCTTTAATAACGCCTTCAAAACCGCCAAAGCCTTCTAAATGCGCTTTTCCAAAATTGGTAATGTAGCCAAAATCGGGGGCTGCAAGTTCACATAAAAAAGCAATTTCTTTTTGATGATTAGCGCCCATTTCTACAATTCCTATTTCGGTTTCGTTATTCATTTGCAGCAAGGTTAAAGGTACCCCAATGTGGTTGTTTAAATTACCAACGGTTGCAATGGTTTTAAATTTTTGTTTTAAAACGGCATGAATAAGTTCTTTTGTTGTTGTTTTGCCGTTACTGCCTGTTAAAGCAATAATGGGAATGTTAAGTTGTTTGCGATGATATTGGGCAAGTTTTTGTAAGGTTTCTAAAACATTAGCAACAACAAAATAAACTTCTTTTTTATCCTGCTCTATCACTTGTAATTCATCTACAACAACCACTAAAGCACCTTGTTCTAAAGCTGATTTTGCAAATAAATTGCCATTAAAGTTTTCGCCTTTTAATGCGAAATATATTTGATTTTTTGATACGTTTCTCGAATCAGTAGTAACTCCGTTACTGTTTAAAAAATACTGATATAATTGTTCGATTTTCATGTGGACTAAAGTACAAAAAAAACGGAAGTAACAATTAATTTGTACTTCCGTTTTTGTATTTCTAAAAATTAGTTTACCCTCTAACTTTACGTTTATTTTCTTTCGGTCCAACTTTAGACATGGCACATCTAAATCCGATGTAATCGGTAGCCATATCTTGTGGGTAATAACGTCTTGTTGCTGGATCTAACCAATAGGCTCTATCTCTCCAAGAACCGCCTTTATAAACTCTGGCATCGTTATTAACTAAAGTTGTTCTTTTTGTTGTTCTGTCAATTTCTTTAACCATTCTGTTTAATGAATCTACACTGATTGAGTGAATAGGAGAATCATACATTCTTGGTTGATTTGATTCAGATTCTTGGTTTCTGTAGTTTCTGGTAGAAGCTAAATCCCCATCTCTGTAATCTCTGTTATCTGATTTGTTAAAGTTATAACGTAAATAAGTTTCATTATCATCAACTGCAACTTGAGCTACTTTTCCTGGGAAGTTACGAGCCATAATTTTTCCGTTACTTAACGTATCGTAAACAATGTTTTCTTTAGAAACAATTTGAATTGTTCCGTCTGGATTAATTGCGTTTTTCATGAACATATTACCACGGTAGTAGTTAAAGTCATTTGCTTCATCGTCTACAATTGGTCTATAAACGTCAGCTACCCATTCTGCAACGTTACCAGCCATATCGTATAAACCAAAATCGTTTGGTGGGTATGATTTTACTTGGTTTGTAATATCAGCACCATCATCTGGCCATCCTGCAATACCTCCGTAATCACCACGGCCTTGCTTAAAGTTAGCTAATTGTTGCCCGCGATTAGCACGTTTGTTAGAACGTGTATATTGTCCGTTCCAAGGATATTTCTTTTTACCTTTATACAAGTTGTATTCACGAATACCATTCATTGCCATTGCAGCATATTCCCATTCTGCCTCGGTAGGTAAACGGTATTCAGGTAATAAAATACCAGTCGTTCTTTGCGCATAAACATTTCGGCCTTCGCCTTCATTGCCTCTGCCTCTTTCTTTTCTAAGCACTACATCTTGATCACCACCAAAAACACTTGATGGGCTATTTAGATAAGCTTCTGTATTAAAGCTTTGTCCGTCTCTATCTTCAGTAATTTTAGAATCTCTTTTTAAATAACCGCTTTCTTCAAGTAATCTTTCGTTTACACGATCGGTTCTCCATTTAGAAAATTCTTCGGCTTGTAACCAGTTTACACCAACTACCGGATATTGTCCGTAAGCAGGGTGGCGTAAATAATTATTGGTCATTGTTTCATTATATCCTAAACGATTTCTCCAAACTAATGTATCTGGTAAGGCACCTTCGTAAATATGCATGTAAGATTCATCAGATGGTGGGAATACAGATTTTAACCAGAATAAGTATTCAGCATACATCATGTTGGTTACTTCTGTTTCGTCCATATAAAAAGACTGTACGTGCTGTTGCGTAGGCGAATTGTTCCAGTCATGCATAATATCATCAGCAACTTTACCCATAGTAAAACTTCCACCTTCAATAGCAATCATGCCAGGAGGAGTAGCTTGTTTTTTATATTTTGCATTGTATTGAAAACCTCCTTTGTTGTCATTAATTTTCCAACCAGTGGCTTTAGATGTTCCGTTAGATTTGCTGCAACTTGCTAACGATAAGGTTAGTAGTAGCCCAGCAAAAACCTTCAAGGATAAAACTTTGTTAATTTTCATACTCTAATCTTAGGTAAAATAAATTTAGTGACGCAATATACTACAAATGGCTTATATTACAATATGGTTTGTTAATAAATTCTTATGAAAACCATGACTGCAATGTGGTATATTACTGTAAATAATTTCAATGTATTAAAAATGCACATTTCTGTGTATTGTACCTAAAACGTATATTCTTTTAAAAAAGTATATGATTTATAAAAAAAACTTTGTTTTATAGAGAGTTTTTGGTTGTGTAAGTGTTTTCTTTTTAAATATTTAACTGTGAAATTTGTAATATTTTTAAGTGTTTTAAAATAAAGTGCTTTGTCAAGCGTTTTGTAATTTATATGTGATTTTACATTTTATTTTTAACTGTAATATTAGGATTAATATTTATGTAGGAATAAAAATGAAAATTTGTAATATTTTATATATTTATTATATTTGTTAACTTAAAGCAACCCAAACTAAATGAAAAAAACGTATTTGGTTTTTATCTCGGTATTAACTTTTGCATATAGCTACGCTCAGTATTATGATCCACAAAGTAGAGTAATAACTACCGGAGTTCCTTTTTTATTAATTAATGCTGATGCAAGAGCAGCAGGAATGGGAGATATTGGTGCAGCTTCTACTGCCGATGTATATTCACAGCAACATAATCCTGCTAAGTATGCTTTTGCAGAAGATGAACATGGGGTTGGTATCAGTTACACACCTTATTTAACAAATATAGCTAACGACATTTCTTTGTCTCAATTAAACTACTACTATAAAATTAACGAACGTAGTGCCTTTGCAACTTCTTTACGTTATTTTGGTTTAGGAGATATTGAATTACGTGATACGTACGAAGATGTTGGACGCGTTGTACGACCGAATGAATTAGCTTTTGACGTTTCTTATTCGTTAAAATTAGATCAAAAGTTTTCTATGGCTGTTGCGGGACGTTATATTAGATCATCATTAAAAGTACCAAACGGGAATAATGATGCATCGGCAGCAAATGCTTTTGCATTTGATATTGCAGCGTACTATCAATCTGAAGAAATTGCTTATCGCAATTTTAACGGTCGTTGGAGAGCCGGGCTTACCTTACAAAACATGGGGCCAAAAATTGCTTATGATGACGATAAAACCAACGAAGATTTTTTACCTGCAAACATGAAGTTAGGTGTTGGTTTTGATTTCATTTTTGACGAACAAAACAAAATTACAGCCTTAGGGCAAATAAATAAACTTTTAGTACCAACTCCGTTAGAAGTTAAACCAAATGCAAACGGAGATATTACACCAACCGAAATTCAGGCAGCGAATCAGGCATATAAAGAAATAGGTTGGGTAAGCGGAATTTTTAAATCGTTTACGGATGCGCCAGGTGGATTTAGTGAAAAGATGAAAGAATTAAGTTGGTCTTTAGGTGCAGAATATTGGTATCAAGATTCATTTGCTTTCCGTGCAGGTTATTATAACGAAAACGTTGCAAAAGGAGCACGCCAATACGCAACCATCGGTGCAGGTTTTAAATATAACATTGCCCGTGTAGATGTTTCGTATTTATTTTCAACCTCAAATGTTCGTAATCCGTTAGAAAATACATTAAGATTTTCACTAACTTTGAACTTTGGTGATAAGTACACAAATTATTAAAAAATAAATATTACTATTATATTTAATCCAAACTTATGCTCGAGTTTGGATTTTTTGTCTAAACTAGAAATGCAGTTTATATGAGAGAAATCCATGTCCCTTTGGTTTTTAAAGCTTACCAAGATTTAAATGAGATGGCTATTCAAGATAAAAACTTGATGTTGCAAGCTGTTGAAAATCGTAAAAAAGCTTATGCTCCTTACTCAAGGTTTCGCGTTGGTGCAGCCTTATTATTAGAAAACGGAGAAATTGTACATGGTAATAACCAAGAAAATGCAGCTTATCCTTCAGGATTATGTGCCGAACGCGTGGCTATTTTTCAGGCCGGAGCCCTATATCCAGGTGTGAAAATATTAAAAATAGCTATTTCTGCAACGTCAGACGATAAAGTTGTGCAAGCGCCTATTCCGCCTTGCGGAGGATGCCGACAATCAATTGCAGAATATGAAGGTAAACAAAACGCACCGATCGAAATTATTTTTATGGGAGAAGAAGGCGAAGTTTTTCATTCCGAATCGCTAAAAAACCTACTTCCATTAGTGTTTGATAAAAATTTCCTTTAAAGTATTATAAATTAATTTTATTCTTAATCAATAAACACTATTTTTGTATGATGCAAAATTAAAACACAGTACACGTTTATTGTGGACATAAATATTTTAGTACTATGAAAGAATTCACGAAAGAGGTCTACCTTAAATGGTATGAAGACATGCTATTTTGGAGAAAGTTTGAAGACAAACTTGCTGCATTATATATTCAACAAAAAGTTAGAGGTTTTTTACACTTATACAACGGACAAGAAGCGGTGTTAGCAGGAGCATTACATGCAATGGATTTATCTAAAGATAAAATGATTACTGCATACCGTAACCACGTGCAGCCAATTGGTATGGGGGTTGATCCTCGTCGTGTTATGGCAGAATTGTTAGGTAAAGCAACAGGTACTTCTAAAGGTTTAGGTGGATCAATGCACATTTTTTCTAAAGAACATGGTTTTTTTGGTGGGCATGGTATTGTTGGTGCTCAAATTCCAGTTGGTGCAGGTATGGCTTTTGCTGACAAATATTTAGAAACAGGTGGTGTTACCTTAACTTATTTTGGTGACGGTGCAGCACGTCAAGGTTCTTTACATGAAGCCTTTAATATGGCAATGAACTGGAAGTTACCTGTAGTATTTATTTGTGAAAACAACGGATATGCTATGGGAACATCTGTAGAACGTACGGCTAACCATACTGATATTTGGAAATTAGGTTTAGGATACGAAATGCCTTGTGGACCTGTTGACGGAATGAATCCAATTGCAGTTGCAGAAGCAATGCATGAAGCCATGGAACGTGCACGTAGAGGTGAAGGACCAACTTTCTTAGAAATGAAAACGTACCGATACAGAGGGCACTCAATGTCGGATGCGCAACATTATCGTACCAAAGAAGAAGTAGAAGAATACAAAAAAATAGATCCAATTACACAAGTTTTAGATGTAATTATGGAAAACAAGTGGGCTACTGAAGAAGAAATTGAAGCAATTGACAAACGCGTTAAAGCATTAGTTGAAGAATGTGAAAAATTTGCTGAAGAATCTCCATATCCAGATTTATCTGTGATGTATGACGTAGTTTACGATCAAAAAGATTATCCATTTATTCCACATAAATTATAAGTATGGCTCAAGTAATAACAATGCCACGTTTAAGTGATACAATGACCGAAGGTACGATTGCATCATGGTTAAAAAAAGTTGGCGATACAATTAAAGAAGGTGACATTATAGCTGAAATTGAAACAGATAAAGCTACAATGGAATTTGAAGCTTTTGAAGCAGGTACCTTATTATATATTGGTTTAGAAGAAGGAGTTACTGCATCTGTTGATAGCGTAATTGCTATTATTGGTGCTCCTGGAGAAGATATTTCTGCATTAATTGCTGGAGGTAATGCACCTCAAGCTGAAGCTGCTCCGGCAACAGAAGCACCAGCTACACAAGCTGCTGCACCTGCCGCTGCTGAAGTTCCTGCAGATGTGAAAATTATTACCATGCCACGTTTAAGCGATACCATGACAGAAGGTACCGTTGCAACTTGGTTGAAAAAAATTGGAGATACCATTACTGAAGGTGATATTTTAGCTGAAATTGAGACTGATAAAGCAACAATGGAGTTCGAAGCTTTTGAAGCTGGAACTTTACTATATATTGGTGTTGAAGAAGGACAAACGGCTTCTGTAGATGCTGTTTTAGCTATTTTAGGGCCAGCTGGTACTGATGTTTCTGCATTTGTTAACGGTGCGCCTGCTCCGCAAGCTGCTCCAGCTAAAGCAGAAACAACTGCTGTACCTGCACAAGCTGCTCCTGCAGCATCAGCGAATCAAGCTGCTGTTCCTGCGGTTGTAAATTCAGGACGTATTTTTGCTTCACCTTTAGCTAAAAAAATTGCTGAAGATAAAGGAATTGATTTACGTTCAGTAAAAGGTTCTGGTGAAAACGGACGTATTATTAAAGCAGATGTTGAAAGCTTTAATCCTGCGCAACAAGCAGTTCAACAACCAGTTGCTGAAGCTAAAGCTACAACTCAAGCTGCAGTTAAACCATTTGTTCCTGCTGGTGAAAAATTTGTTGAAGAAGTTAAAAACTCTTCAATGCGTAAAACCATTGCAAAACGTTTAGCTGAATCTAAATTTACTGCTCCTCATTACTATTTAACAATTGAGGTTGATATGGACGGTGCTATTGCTTCTCGTAAATTAATCAATGCGGTTCCTGAAACTAAAGTTTCTTTTAACGATATGGTTATTAAGGCGTGTGCGGTTGCATTAAAAAAACATCCTAAAGTAAATTCTCAATGGACAGAAGCTGCAACTATTATCAATCACCACGTTAATATCGGTGTTGCTGTTGCTGTAGAAGATGGATTAGTTGTACCTGTATTAAACTTTGCTGACCAAATGAGCTTATCTCAAATTGGTGCGTCAGTTAAAGATTTAGCTGGTAAAGCACGTAATAAAAAATTAACTCCAGCTGAGATGGATGGTTCTACATTCACAATCTCTAACTTGGGTATGTTTGGTATTACAGAGTTTACTTCTATCATCAATCAGCCAAACTCAGCAATTTTATCGGTAGGTGCTATTGTTGAAAAACCAGTAGTTAAAAACGGACAAATTGTTGTAGGAAATACAATGAATATAACTTTAGCTTGTGATCACCGCACGGTAGATGGTGCTACAGGAGCTGAGTTTTTACAAACATTAAAAACGTACTTAGAAAATCCGGTAACTATGTTAGCGTAATTTTAAGTTCCTTATAAATTTAAATCCCGAAGTATGAAAAGCTTCGGGATTTTTGTATTTTTATGGTTTAAGAAACTAACCTATGAAAAAATTATTTTGGCTTTTACCTTTGGTGCTGGCAGCCTGTACAGCATCTAAAAAAACTACGGTTACCCAGCCGTATCAGGTAAATCAAACAGCATTAACAAATACGTTACAATATTTAACGGCTGACGAATTAGAAGGACGTGATTCCGGATCAAAAGGAATTGAATTAGCAGCTAATTATTTAGAAGATATATTAAAACAAAATCAGATTCAACCGTATTTTGCAACTTATAAAGATACGCTACGTAATTTTAATAATGGTGTAGCTTACAACGTTGTTGGCTTTGTTGAAGGAACCGACGCAAAGTTGAAAAATGAAATAGTAATTTTCGGAGCCCATTACGATCATATCGGAATTGTAGATAAAATAGTTGATGGAGATAGCATTGCAAACGGAGCAAATGATAATGCTGCGGGATCAGCTATTTTAACCGAGGTAGCAAAATATATTGCTTCTAAACCTAACAAACGTAGTGCTTTAATTGTATTTTTCTCTGCTGAAGAAAAAGGACTTTTAGGCGCTTATCATTTAGCTGATAAACTTGAAAAAGATAGCTTAGATTTTTATACCATGCTAAATTTTGAAATGTTGGGCGTACCTATGAATCGTGATTTTAAAACCTACATTACTGGGCATAAAAAATCAAACATTTCTGCAAAAATAAACGAATATACCAATCAAAATTTTGTGGGATTTTTACCAATGGAAACCCAGTATCGCTTGTTTATGGCGTCAGATAATTTTCCGTTTTTCTTAAAATATAATTTCCCTGCGCATTCTATTTCAAGTTTTGATTTTGATAATTATAAATTTTACCATCACGTAGATGATGAATTTGAAAAAATGGATACGCAATTCATGGCGCAAATTGTTACCGATTTGTTACCTGCTATTGATCAAATGATGAATAGCGAAACTAAAGAAATAAAATTAAACGAATGAAAAATATTATAATTACCGGTACCAGCCGCGGCATCGGGAAAGAACTTTGTATTTTATTTGCTAAGCAAAATTTTAATGTTTTGGCAATTTCTAGAAATGCAAATGCCGATTTGACTGCTTATGAAAACATTACGCAGTTAAGTGTTGATTTGGCTGATGAAAATGAATTGCACAAAGTTCAACAAATTATTGAAAGTAAATTTTCTAACCGAGTAGATTACTTAATAAATAATGCAGGTGCCATTGTAAATAAACCATTTGCTACCATTACCAATGCTGAGTTTGAATATGTTTACAAAGTAAATGTTTTTGGTGTAGCAGCCTTAATAAAATTATGTTTGCCTTATTTTGAAGCTGGGAGCCATGTGGTTACTATTAGCAGCATGGGCGGTATTCAGGGCAGTATGAAATTTCCTGGGTTAGCGGCTTATAGCTCAGCCAAGGGTGCCGTTATTACGCTATCTGAATTATTAGCTGAAGAATATAAAGAACATAAAATAAGTTTTAATGTTTTAGCTTTAGGTGCGGTTCAAACCGAAATGTTAAACGAAGCATTTCCAGGTTATCAAGCACCAATTTCGCCTTTAGGGATGGCAGAATATATTGCTGATTTTACTCAAAACGGAAATAAGTATTTTAACGGTAAAGTACTTCAAGTTTCATCTACAACCCCATAATTTTGGAAAATGTTCTACTAAAATATATACCCGAAAATGCATTGCAACCCATTGTAGCTTTAATTAAAATGAATCATGTTCATTTAAAAATTGTGGCTGAAAGGGCAACGCGTCATGGAGATTATCGAGCTAATTTTGACGGTACGCACATTATTACCGTTAATGCATCATTAAATAAATATAGTTTTTTGATGACATTAATTCACGAAATTGCTCATTTAGTAGCGTATAAAAAATATGGAAATAGAATTAAACCGCACGGCGTAGAATGGAAAGATACGTTTCAGAAATTAATGTTACCTTTTTTACGCCCTGAAATTTTTCCGTCACAATTATTACCTTTATTGGCACGGCATTTTAAAAATCCGTCAGCTAGTAGTGATACCGATGCAACTTTATCTTTAGCCTTAAAACAATTTGATCCTCCTTCAGGAAAAAGTTTTATTTTTGAAATTCCTTACGGAAGCATTTTTACTTTAGATAACGGTCGCACATTTAAAAAAATAGCTTTGCGTACCAAACGATACGAATGTATAGAATTAAGCAACGGGCGTACGTTTTTGTTTAATCCTAATGCCGAAGTAAACTTGGTAGAAGCTTAAAAAATAAATACAAACGTTTGTATTTTTTAGATTATGAATAAAAATTTATATGCAATTTTAATGGCTGGTGGGGTAGGTTCCCGTTTTTGGCCAGTAAGTACTTCAGATTTTCCTAAACAATTTCATGATATGTTAGGAACGGGCGAAACGTTAATTCAAAAAACGTTTGCGCGTTTATCTCAGTTAATCCCGAAAGAAAATATTTTAATTTTAACAAACGAGGGATACAAAGATTTAGTTTTACAACAATTACCTCAGGTTAATGAGCAACAATTAGTTTTAGAGCCAGCTATGCGAAATACAGCACCTTGTATTTTGTACGCCACTTTAAAAATTAAAAAAATGAATCCGAATGCGTTAATGGTTGTTGCACCTTCTGATCATTGGATTGAAGATGAGGTTCAGTTTATTAACAACTTACGTCATGCTTTCGAGTTTTGTGAGTTTAACGATTCGTTAATGACGTTAGGTATTATACCAACCTTTCCTAATACTGGTTATGGTTATATTGAATACGATAAGTTAGATACGCGCCCAATTAAAAAAGTAAAACGTTTTAGAGAAAAACCGGATTACGCAACCGCTAAAGAATTTATTAACAGTCGTAATTTTTTATGGAATGCTGGAATTTTTGTTTGGAGTGCTAAAGCGATTGAAAAAGCTTTTGTTGATTTTCAGCCTAAAATGCATCAACTATTTATGCAAGGTTACGAAAGTTATAATACGCCAGCAGAAACAACTTTTATTGCTGAAAATTACGAGAAAGCCGAAAACATTTCTATTGATTATGCGGTAATGGAAAGCGCTAAAAACGTTTACGTTTTACCGGCAACCTTTGATTGGAATGATTTAGGAACTTGGGGATCGCTTTACGACAAGTTAGATAAAGATAGTAACCAAAATGCGGTAGTAAATGCCAACTTGTTTATAGAAAATGGGTCTAATAACATTATTCGTACCAACCCTGGTAAAAAAGTTGTTATTGATGGATTAGACGATTTTATTGTGGTTGATAAAGACGATGTGCTTTTAATTTACCCCAAAAAGAAAGAACAAGATATTAAGCAAATCGTACAAAAAGTAAATGCTTGTAAAAAATAAAAAAAGGTTGTCTAAATTTAGACAACCTTTTTTTATAATATATTATTTCGATCTTGTGCTAATTGCGCTTTTCTAACTTTTTTAAATAGATCTGACGAATAAACAAAATCAACCACAGCTTCGTTATCGGTTTTAAAAATCTGCGATTTATCTCCTTGCCAAGCTAAAACACCTTCTTTTAAAAACACAATATTTTCTCCAATTTCCATAACCGAGTTCATATCGTGGGTATTAATTACGGTTGTAATCTGATATTCTTCTGTAATTTCATGAATCAAATTGTCAATTACTACCGAAGTTTTTGGATCTAACCCTGAGTTAGGTTCATCACAAAATAAATATTTCGGATTGTTTACAATAGCACGCGCAATAGCTACACGTTTTTGCATTCCTCCAGAAATTTCAGACGGTAATTTTTTATTTGCGTTGATTAGGTTTACACGATCGATTACAAAATTTACACGATCTCTAATTTCGCTTTCGCTTTTGTTGGTAAACATTTTTAATGGGAAACCAATGTTTTCTTCAACCGTCATAGAATCGAATAGGGCAGAACCCTGAAAAACCATTCCGATTTCGGTACGTAAATCGGTTTTTTCATCTTTATTTAAATCCTGATAAATACGCCCATCGTACGAAATGCTACCCGAATCCGGTTGATGAATACCTAATAAACATTTTAATAAAACCGTTTTACCAGAACCAGACTGACCAATAATTAAGTTAGTTTTTCCAGTTTCAAACTTTGTGGTAATGCCTTTTAAAACGGTTTGTTCGCCAAAGGTTTTAACAATATCTTTTACTTCTATCATAACTAACTTAATAATAATTGGGTTAATACGTAGTTCATCATAATAATAGCAACCGATGTCCAAACAAATGAGGTTGTTGCTGCTTTACCAACTTCTAATGCACCACCTTTCATAAAATAACCGTGGTACGAAGGAATGGTTGCCAACAGCAAACCAAAAACAATGGTTTTAATAAAGGCGTAAACTACGTGAAATGGTATAAAATCACCTTGAATTCCTTGAATATATTCTGTGCCAGAAACAAATCCACCATAAACACCAGCAACCCAACCGCCTAAAATACCTAAAAACATACCCAATCCGATTAAAAACGGATACAATAATAAGGCAACTATTTTAGGAAAAACTAAGTAGTTTAACGAGTTAATCCCCATAACTTCAAGCGCATCAATTTGTTCGGTAACACGCATGGTACCAATGCTCGAGGTTATGTACGAACCTACTTTTCCGGCCATAATAATAGAAACAAACGTAGGAGCAAACTCTAAAATTACCGACTGTCTGGTTGCAAAACCAATTAAATATTTAGGAATTAACGGATTGGTTAAGTTTAATGAAGTTTGAATGGCCACAACACCACCCACGAAAAAAGAAATAAAGCAAACAATGCCAAGCGATCCGATAATTAAATCGTCAATCTCTTTCATTATCAGCGTATTCATTACCTTCCATTTGGTCGGTCGTGTAAAAACATCTTTGATCATTAAAAAATAACGACCAATATGTGTAAACATTTTTATCATAACTCTGTAAATATCGGCTAAATTACCATTTCAAGTTCAAATTTAAACGCACTTTTTCATTTTTTTATATGGCGTTACCTAAAAACCTTTTTAAGTTGGGTTTTTAGGTCGGGCTTTTGCCAGTACAAGGTACTTGGCTCAATCCCTAACGCGCGCTGCCTAGCCTAAAACTTTGTGTTTTATTTTCTGCCATCTAAATTGGCGTACAAACTTTTCTTGCTTGGGGCTAACTAATTTGGTTTTACCTGCTTTTTTGGCTTTAAAAAATCCTTTTATATAATCTAACGCCAATAAAGGTTTACCTTTTTTTACCGCTAATTTAACCGATGCAATGGCTGTTAAGCTAAAGCCATAACCCAAAACATAAAAAGCTTCGCCTTGTTTGTAACGCGCAGAAGCATCATAAACGGCCCCCGTTGGTTTTAAATGTTTTATTTGTAAGTTGGTGTCAACTTTAATCTTCCAATGGTAATAACGGCAAAGCAATTCATCAACCGTATCCCAGCCCATGGCAGGCTGTAAGCCACCGATTTGTATAAAAGCTTCTTTGCGGTAAGCTTTAAACGCTCCACGAATATGGTCCATATCGGTTAATTTTTCAACCACCCAAGCGTTATTTTTTTCTATTAAAGCTACGCCACCTGCCATGCCCAATTGTGCATCTGCCTTAAAATAATTTAAAATGGTTTCAAAATACGTTTCTGGCAAAATTAAATCGGCATCTAATTTTACAATTACATCATAATTGGCATCTAAGGTTGCAAAACCAGCGTTAAAAGCCTGAATTACTTTACTGCCTGGCAAATGCACCGCTTTAGATTGCTTGTTAACCAATTCGATAAACGGATATTGCTCAGCAAATGCTAAAACAATATTTGCAGTTTCATCGGTCGAATTGTCGTTTACCACTACAACCTTTGTAGGTAAAACCGTTTGGTTTACCAAGCTGTTTAAGGTTTGATTAAGGTACGCTTGCTCATTATAAGCGGGAATTACCACATAATATTTCATTGCATCTGTAAATGTCACAACAAATATCTTTATTTTTGCTGGTATATAAAATTTTACAATGCAGTTTCCTAAGGTTTATGTAATAATTGTTTGGTACAACGGAGCAAAATGGGTACAAAAAAATATTGAATCGTTGTTGCATTCGCAACTTCCGGTACATATTATTTGTATTGATAATTGTTCTAGTGATGATACCGTAGCTTTATTACAAAACTACAAGGATCAAATTACATTTATACAAGCGCCTAGTAACTTAGGTTTTGGTAAAGCCAATAATTTGGGCATTGATTTGGCGCAACAAGCGCAAGCAGATTTTGTTTTTTTTCTGAATCAGGATACGTGGATTTACCCCGAAACCATTTCTAACTTGGTGCAAGCTGCACAACAAAATTTAGATTTTGGAATTATTAGCCCGATTCATTTAGGACCGAATGAAACCGATTGGGATGCAAATTTTGCAACTTATGCCCAACAGCAAACTGGTAATGCCAATACAAATTTAATTCAGGTTCCGTTTGTTAATGCGGCAGCTTGGCTTATTCCGGCACAAGCTTTACAAAAAGTTTCGTATTTTGAACCGTTGTACGGCCATTACGGAGAAGATCGTAATTTTACTGACCGCATTGCTTTTCATCATTTTAAAATTGGTATTTGTACCCAAGCGTTTATTACGCACGATCGGGTGTTGACACGTCATTTTAAAAAAGATTGCATTCAGTCAGAATATAAAATTTTAAGTATTTTATTAAATCCGAATTTAACCGTAAAGCAAGCAAAAAAAATGGCTTTTAAAAACGTTTTGGGCTTGCCTAAATATTTTTTTAAATATTACGGTGCGTTAAAAAGCATTCAACTTTTTAGTATTTTATTCATTTATTACTTTAAACAACTTTCTCGCTGGTCAACTTTAGCCAAAGCCAGAAACCAATATTAACCATGGAAAATACCAAGCAAACCAAACAAATTGTAGGCTATACCGTAATTAATTACGTGGGCATTGCTATTGGTATTGTTTCTACCTTATTTATTTATCCTTTAGATGTTGAGCTTTTAGGTATTTTTAGGTACATAGATTCGTGGGCGCAAATGCTTTTTCCGATTATTACCTTAGGTTCAGCGCAAGCTTTAATTCATTTTTACCCGCAATTACCCGAAAAAATGCAAGTGCGTTTGTTTGGGTTTAGTTTAGTTTCAATTTTTAAATTGGCTTTTTGGGTAAGTTTACTGGTTTTGTTTTTTTACTTTTTTGTTGATGATATAAATACCAATTACATTTTTTACAGCTTGCCCATTGCATTGGTTTTAGCTTTGGTAGAATTGTTTAAACGGCAAGCCACAACCTTAGAAAAAATTGCGGTACCTACCTTGTACGAAAAAGTTGTACCTAAATTGGCTTTACCGATTGCCTTTTTATTGGTTTTGTGGGGCTATGTTTCGGTCAATATGGGTTTTGTTTTATATGTTTTAGCTTTTGTTTTTTTACTTGCTGGCGTGGCTTTATATGTAAAAAAACATTATAAATATAAAATTTGTTGGTCAGAAGCCGAATTGTTTACCCATATTTCTAAAAAAGAATATTATAGGTATAGCTTGTATGCGTTTGCAGGTAGTTTTGGTTCTTTTTTTGCTTTCCGAATTGATTCGATTATGATTCCGAACTTTATAGATTTAGAAGCAAACGGAATTTACAATATTGGCGTAACCTTAGCATCTACTTTAGCCATACCTGCAACCGGAATTTTTGCTTTGCAGGCGCCCGTAATATCTAAATTAATTAAAACCAACAATTGGCAAGCCTTACATGTAAAATATAAAGAAACAGCCAAACTACTGCTGTTTGTTGCCGCACTTTTTTACGGTAGTGTTTTATTAGGTATGGAACCTTTGTTTAACTTGTTACCCACTCAAAACAAATTATTACCTGCTTTACCTATTATTTATATTTTAGGTGCTAGCATGTTTGTAAATATGAGTACGGGTTTTAATTCCGAAATTATTTCGTATTCTAAACATTACCGTTTTAATTTAATTACCATTTTGTTTTTGGTTGTACTAAACGTAGGGCTAAATTATTATGTGTTAAAATATACGCATTGGGGTATTTTAGGTGTTGCTTGCGCCTCATTACTTGCTATGACGGTTTTTAACTTTTTAAAAACAGCCTTTATATATAAAGTTTTTAAGCTATTACCTTTTGATGCCGGTTATTTTAAAATAACAAGCATTTTTTTAATAGGTTTTGGTTTGGCTTATTTGTTGCCAACAAGCACATGGCCAGCAATTAACCTACTTTTAAAATGTTCTTTTTTTGTGATTTTTTGTATCTTTTTTGTTTATAAATTAAGATTGATTCTGGTCTTAAATCAATTTGTTGGTAAAAAAATTAAGAATTTTTAACTTTTATAAGCTTTTATAAGCTTTTATAAGTGCCTATATTAGTTCTAAATCTAAATAACAAACCGATGAAAAAACGAATATTTGTAGCAGCAACCTGCCTTATTTTTTCTGTAAGTGCTTGGGCTCAAACCAGTAAAAGCGAATTTACCATTGGATTAAAAGGAGGATATAACCTATCTAAGCTAAGCGATGTTTCGCATTTATCCTTAAAAAACAAGTCGTTATCAGGATTTCATGCCGGTGCATTTGTAGAATTGCCCATAACCAAAGGCATTTCCTTACAACCCGAATTGTTATATTCAACCCAAGGTTCTCGTGTTGAAGCAACCAATGCCGATGGAAGTTCGGTAGATAAATACGACAGCCGTATTAATTATATAACCTTACCCGTTTTGGTAAAAGTTTATCTAACGCAGCGTTTGTCGGTCGAGGCAGGTCCGCAGTTTGCGCTTTTAACCCAAGCACATGCCGACGGAAATACCTATAAAATTGATGATGTTTCAGAAAATGTAAACATTAATAAATTTAAGCATAACATAAAAGATCAAGTAGAGAATTTTGATTTTGATTTGGCAGTTGGAGCCAGCTATAAATTGCCTTTAAACTTATTTGTTTCGGCACGTTACGTTTGGGGAGTAAAAGATATAGCAAAAAACAGCGATTCAAAATCTAAAAATCAATTGTTTCAGTTATCAGCCGGATTACGATTTTAATACCAACCAATTTATATAAAAACCTACTTTAAAAATCAAAACGCAAGTTTTGATTTTTTTTTATTTTGTAAATCATTATTTACAAAAAAAGCATTTTAAATTTGAAAATATAATTTTTGTCGATTAAAAGCGTTAGTAATACAACAAACTCTTATATTTGAATATAAATATTTATAATATGAAAAAACACATTTTATCAGTAGTTGCAGCTTTAGCAGTATGTGCTGGGGCGCAAGCACAAACATCAGTTGATGATTTTAAATTTGGTTTTAAAGGCGGATATAACCTTTCTAATTTAGGTGGAGATATTCCGGGGCACAAAGCTTTATCTGGTTTTCATGTTGGTGGTTTTGCAGAAATTCCGGTTTCAGCAAAGTTTGCTGTACAACCAGAAGTTTTGTATTCTGCACAAGGATCAAAATCTAAAACAACTATAGGAAATGTTGATTTTAAAACAGATGTAAAAGCTGATTTTATTAATGTGCCTATTTTAGCTAAATATTACGCTTTAGAAGGATTATCTGTTGAGGCAGGGCCACAAATAGGTTTTTTAGTTAAAGCTAAACAAGGTAGTGTTGACGTTAAGGATGCATTTAAATCTGTAGATTTCGGTTTAGCAGTTGGTGCATCTTATTATTTTACAGAAAATATTTTTGCATCGGCACGTTATAATTTCGGATTAACAGATGTTGCAAAACACAGTTCTGATGGATTCAAAATGCACAATAACGTATTTCAGGTTGCTGTAGGATACCGTTTTTAATTTCAAAAAAAATTATAAAGATTACCATTAAGGCCAAACAATAATGTTTGGCCTTTTTTGTTTACATAGAGTGCTTTACTAATTATTACGTATTTTTGAAAGTCAAATAAACCCAAATTATGAGTCAGCGTTTTACTTTTTTATGTTTTACCTTGGGGCTTGCTGCCGTTTTTAACAACGCGTTTGCCCAACAAATACCAGCTAATTTAGCAACCTTTTTTAAAGAGCAAAAAATAAAACAAGATTCAATTTTTGATGCCAAATTTTCTGCTTTACCTGCTCGTAGCCCGTATAATTTACCGTTAGATAAAAGTAAAATTGCGCAAATTAACGATTCGTATATTTTATTTTTAGAAACCGGCGATGTGCGCGCAAACAAAGCTGCCAATGTAGATTTTTTACAAAACGGAACTTTAGGCACAGCACCGTTAATGGGCGAAGCAGTAGAAATTGCTGTTTTTGATGGCGGAAAAGTTTTTGGCCTTCATGAAGATTTTTTAATTAACGGAAAATCTAAAATATCAGATCTAGAAAATAATGTTTCTGTTACCGCCCAACCCATTTCTGCTCACGCAACTGGGGTTTCGGGTTTAATTGCTGCAAACGGTAATGCAAACCTAACGTTTAATAATTCTTTTACTGTTGCTAATGCAACACGTGGTGTTATTCCATCAGCAAAAATTAGTACAGCAAGTTTTCAGCAAACAAGCAACGGAACCATTTATGAAAAAATTTTAAAGTTTAGCCCGCCTATTTCAAACCATTCGTACGGATCAAATTTTGGTTGGGCCATTTCTAGTATAAATAATACCAATAAAACGGTAACCTTGGTTTATCCGGTTAACACCAGCATCTTTTTAAATGATGAAGAAACCTTTGCAGGTATTTATTTAGACGATGATGCCAATTATGATATGCTGGTTTACAACAACCCCAAAACTATTTTGGTTAAATCGGCAGGAAATTACGATGGCATTGGGCCGGCCAATTACGATGCATCTTGGAAAGTAACTTTATTGCATTACGACGGGTCAAAATATGTGCCTTTAACCAACGCCGATATTATTCCTAAAAATAATTCTTTTAACGGCGCTTACAGCATTACTACCGGTTCGTTAGGTAAAAATATTTTAACGGTAGGATCAATTGATTTGCCTTCGGCAGAATCCGATTATCGTTTGCAAGTTAATAACATTATAAAATCAAGTTTTAGTAGCGTTGGTCCCAGAAAAGACGGAGCTATTAAACCCGATTTAGTTGCGGTTGGTGCTGGCGTAGCATATCCTGGAACAGAAAAATCAAGTTATATGGCCGGTAGCGGAACCTCGTTTGCAGCGCCTAAAGTTACCGGTGTAATTGGTGCATTAACCCAATTGCAACGTTTGCTTACCGAAAATGCAAATTTTTTGTTTGATGCCGATCAGGCAAAAACATTATTGTTGCATACCACGCAAGAAGCAGGGTTGTTTCCTGGGCCAGATAACAAATACGGTTGGGGTGCTTTAGATGCAAAAAATGCTGTGCAAACGCTTTTAGCAGTGCATAACAAGGAAGCTTTTTTTATTAAAGAAGAAAAAATAAACGGAACCGATTTTGAAAAAATAGTTTCGGCTCGTGCTAACGATACGCTAAAAGTTACCTTATCTTGGATTGATTTGCCTTTTACCGACTTTCCAACTTCTAACCGTGCCACGTTAAACGATCGTTCTACGCGTTTGATTCACGATTTAGATGTTCGATTAATTGATACCGAAACCGAAACGGTTTACTACCCATGGAAATTGGATATGAATAACGTAACCGGTCCAGCTATAAAAGGCGATAATGCAGTTGATAACATTGAACAAATTGTTTTATATGCACCAGAAGCCAATCGTAATTACAAAGTTGTGGTAACCAACAAAGGCAGTTTAATTAGCCCACAAAGTTTTTCGCTTTTAATTACCGGTGCTAATGAAGAATTGGTTATTGAACCTGAAGAGCCCGAAGAGCCAACAGAACCTACGGATCCGGAGGAACCTGAAGAGCCAACAACGCCAGAAGAACCAACAGAACCAGAAACTCCTACTGATCCTGAAGTTCCGGAAGAACCAGCAGAAGAAAAACCAAAGCATTTCAGAATTTTTCCAACAGTAACTTCTGATGTAATTTATTTGAAAGGCCCAGATGAGGTACATGAGGTACATATTTTTGACCTTCACGGAAAGCGCGTAACAACCGCATCAAAAAAAGATGCTATAAATGTTTCGCATCTTACCAACGGCTTGTATGTTGTAAAAATTAAAACTGCCAATGGGCAAGTAATCAATAAAAAAATAATTAAAAAATAAAAAAAGCAGGTTAAAACCTGCTTTTTTTATTCTACTGCTACCGGGCTCCAACTTACCATTTGTATACCAGGAACATAATGACAAGCAATTAACGTATACGATTCAATTTTTAAATTTCTAATTTGGTAATGAATGTTTAGTTTTTCAACATGTACATGGTGCAATGCTAAAGGTTCGTGATGAATTTCAAAAACCCGTAACGCATTGTTTTTGTATAAAAACAATGCATATCGTTCGGTTAGCCACGTATCAAAATCCTTTTTTATGTCAATTTGATTCTCGGTTGAAAAGGTAACGTCTAAAAAATAACCTTTATGGTTGTTAATGTTGTTGTATGCAGTTGCACTACGCGTAATATCTGACTTTTCATAAGGCAATCCAGAAAGTACTTTGGCTACAAAGGCCGAAATTTTTTTAGCTACTTCTAAGTTTATAAAATAAACCCCGCGTTTTCCGTTTTTAATAACATACGTTCGGGTTTGAATTTCATAAAAATCTGAAATAAAACCAACCGAAGGCAATCCGGCGGGCCTTAAATTCTTCATTTTAAAAGCTACCAACGATATGTAATATTTACCACTGTAGCTATCTAAAGATAAATGATCGGGAACTAAAAAGCGTAAATCGGCATGATCTACTTCAAAATGTAAAAACAGCACATCTTCCCATTCTTGGTAATATTGCCAATTTGTAGTTGGTTTTTCCCAGGGGCGGTGAGAAACTTCGGTTAAAAATTCATCTCCTTTTTTCATAATTACTGTTTATATATAAATTTAAACGTAAAAAAACACGGATTTTATATATTAAACATGATTTTTTTAGTTTTTGGTAATAAGATGATGAAATACGTCGGTCTGTTTTAGTAAAACACTGAATAATTCTTTACCTTTGTAAGCAAAGTAAAAAACTTATTTGCTCTTGAAATTTGTAAACAAAATAGCAATTCCTTTTTTTGTGTTTTTAATGATGGGTGTTATCGTTAAAAACTCGGCTTTGTGTTTGTTGTACGAATATCAGAAGGATTTGTTTGTTGAGATTTTTTGTGAAAACATTACAAAACCCGATATGCATTGTGACGGAAAATGTATGTTAGCAAAAATGCAAGCAGAACAAAACGAGCAAGAAGCAACTCATGTTTTAAAACAATTGCAAACCGAAATGGTGTTTAATATTAACGAACCTTTTTTTGTTGTAATACCGCATAAAAATACTTGGGTGCAAGTAATCCCAGCACCACAATATTATACTTCATTATATTCGTATTTATTTACACCAACTTTTATTAATCCGCCCGAGGCAGTTTAGTATTTAATTTTAGGCTATTCATGTAAATAATGAATAACCTTTTTACACATTTACTAAACCTTGCAAACCGAAACTTTTTAGTTTGGGGTGCTTTTATATACCTTAATAAGATTAATATCATGAAATTATTTTCTTTCATAAAAAACACGTGCCTACTTGTTATGGCAGCTTTTACTTTATTTGCTTGTTCAAGCGATGATAATGCAAATTCAAATTCAACCGATGATTTTTTAAACCAAATGAAGTTGGTTCAAACCATTACCAACGAGGCGCACAGCATTAAAATTTACACAAAATCAGGCGTAATTTTAACGGGGTACAATAATATTTATCTTCAAATTCAAAATGCTGACGGTACGTTTGTGGAAGATGCACAAATTAATTGGATGCCAATGATGTACATGACCGCACATGCGCATTCAAGCCCAAAATCTGCTGTTGTAAAAGCAGAAGGGTCTAAAAATACATACGGCGGATTTATTGTTTTTCAAATGGCTTCTCACGCATCTGAATATTGGGAACTTACCCTAAATTATACCATTAATGGACAAGCTTTCTCGGCAACCGATGTAATTCAGGTAAACCAAGCACCAAACAGAAATGTGCAAAGTTTTAAAGGTACCGACGGTGTAAATTATGTTGTTGCCATGGTTGAACCAACCGAACCTAAAGTTGCTGTAAACAACATGAGTGCGGTTTTATACAAAATGGATATGCACGATTATAGCCTGGTAACTAATTATACCATTGCTATTGATCCACGTATGCCAGGCATGGGTAACCACTCTTCACCAAACAATCAAAACTTAACGCCTGGTTTTGGCTCTTTTTATTACGGAAAGTTAAGTTTAACTATGACCGGATATTGGACCATTAACCTACAAGTACTAAACGAATTACAAGAAGTTATTAAAGGAGAAGCAATTACGCCAACCAACACTGCTAGTAGTATTTATTTTGATTTAGAATTTTAACAACTAAAAGCTTGTTTTACTGCAAGTAAAACAAGCTTATTGTTTCATGTAAAAAAGATAAAAATGAAAATAAATTATATAATACTTAGCACTTTTGTTTCGTTTTCGGCTTGGGCACAACAAAATCCGATTGTTTCCGATTCAATCACCAATCAGGAATTAAAGGAAGTGGTTATTTCAACCACCAATAAATTTAATAGTGCCATAAGTAAACCTTTAGGTTCTGTAGATGAATATTTACAGCAAGCTAATACCGTAACCATGGTGCGCCGTGGCGGATATGCATCTGAGCCATTTATAAACGGGATGGCAACAGACAGATCGGTAATTACTATTGACGGCATGCGTATTTATGCAGCCTGTACTGATAAAATGGATCCGGTAACCTCGTATGTAGAAACTTCTAATTTACAAAAAGCAACATTTGCTTCAGGGCAAGCAGCATCTTCAACGGGTGCAACCGTTGCTGGCGGAATTAATTTGGTTCGAGCAAAAGGAACTTTTGGTCCTAAAGCTTTAAACGGCTCTGCTTTTGCTGGTTTTGAAACCAACAACAAGCAACGCATTTTTGGAGGTAGTTTGCATTATAGTGCCCCTAAATTTTATATTGATGTAGATGCAACTTACAGAAAAGCGGCTAATTATAAAGCAGGAGAAAATGAAGAAGTTTTATATTCTCAATTTCAAAAAGTAAATACAGCAACAACTTTTGGGTATAAACTAACCGATCACAAACAGTTAGAAGCTTCGTTTATTTATGACCATGCATCAAACGTGGGTTATCCTGCGTTACCAATGGATGTATTGTACGCAAAAGCTTATATCGGCTCATTAGCATATAAACAGCATCATATTAGTGATGTTTTTCAGCATTGGGAAACTAAAATTTATTACAACAATGTTACCCATGTTATGGACGATTCTAAACGTCCGGATGTGCCTATTAGAATGGATATGCCGGGATGGAGCCGAACAACCGGAGGTTATTCAACCTTAACCGGTAGCGGGTAATCATGATTTTAAGCTAAATGTTAACGCGCATCACAATTATTCGTTGGCCGAAATGACAATGTTTTCAAACATTCCTTCTCAAAAAGATATGTTTATGTTAACATGGCCGGGCGTAACAACCAATTATGTGGATGTGAATGTAGAAGATAAATATTACTTATCAGACAATTGGTCGGTTAAAGCTTTAGCTGGTTTAGGTTTTCATAACAATCAATTAAAAAACGAATTGGGTTTTGAAAGTTTGCAAATTTTTTATCCGGACCTTACAAAAAATAAAAACCGATTGCTAAAACGTTTTTCAGGTACGGTTCAGTATCAACCCGAAAATTGGATGGCTAGCGTAACTTTAGGTTATGGCGAAAGGGCCCCAAGTATTTCAGAAGGTTACGGGTTTTATTTATTTAATAGCTTTGATCGTTTTGATTATATCGGAAATCCGAACTTAAAAAACGAAAAATCAACCTCAATTGCTGTAAATGTTGGTTACACTGCTGGCAAATGGGCTGCAAAGCTAACTGCTTCAGCTTTTTATTTAAACGATTACATTATCGGAAAACCAGATCCCAACCTGAGTACCATGACAATAAATGCTGCTGGAGTAAAAATATACGATCAGTTAACTTATGCAACAATTTATAACTTGGCTTTAGATTTTAATTATAATTTTTTCCGATATTTAGCTTTTAAAAATAAATTTGTTTACGCACGAGGTACGGGGCAAGGCAATATTAATTTACCAACCATGCAACCGTTTACTTATCAATCGGCCTTTGTGTTTTCAAACAACGGTTATGGTGCTATGGTTGAGGTAAAAGGTGCAACTAAACAAACTAAAATAAATACTGATTTTGGAGAAATGCCTTTACCAAGTTATGCTATTTTAAACGCAAGCGTAAGTAAAGATTTTTACTTTGCTAATAAGCAATTGGTAGTAAAGGTTGGTGCAGAAAATATACTAGATAAAAAATACACCACGTTCTCCGATTGGAATCGCATACCGCAAATGGGGCGAAATGTATTTATTAACACAATTATAAATTTTTAGAAAACTCGTTTTTTTACGAGTTTTCTTGTAATAAATTCTTACATTCTTAGTTATAAGAACAGGCTCATAAATTAAATAAAATGCGAATTAAAAAGGTACTTAAGTGGTTGTTTTGGACTATTTTTTCAATAGTTTGTTTATTGCTGCTCTCAACTTTTTTAATTCAAATTCCTTCGGTACAAAACAAGCTTAAAAACATCGGGGTTAATTACCTGCAAAACAAAATACAAACCGAAGTTGCTTTAGATCGATTTTATATTAACTTCCCGAATGAAATTGAGGTTGATGGCTTGTTTTTACGCGATCAGCAGCAAGATACGCTGGTTTATGCCAATTCTTTACGCGTATCTATAAACCTATTCGATTTACTGAACAGCAAAGCTAATATTACCTTAATAAAAGCGGATGATTTGATAAGCAACATAGCCAAAGATAGCCTTGGCGTTTTTAATTTTAATTATATAGTTGATGCATTTGCCAGCCCAAAACCTGCTGAGGTAGATAAAGAGCCGTCTAACTTTGTAATTGAATTAGGTAAAATTGAGCTGAATCGCATTCAATTTTCTTATCAAGATGCAGTTGAAGGTATGGATATCGCTGTATCCTTAAACGAATTAGATACCCGATTTAAAGATTTTGATTTAGATAAATTAATTTTTGAAACGCCAAAAATTAAAATAGATGGCTTGCAAGTAAACGCTGCGTTTCAAGAAAAAAAGCAAGCAATTGTATCGGATACAACCACAACAGAACCTGCTGTTTTACCTCAGTTAAAGCTAAAACATTTGGCTTTATCTAATTTTGATATTACATATTTAGACAACAATGCCAACATTGATGCTGCAGTTGTTTTTAAAACTTTAGATGCTAAAATTAGTACAATTGATTTACAAAACTTAGCTTTTGAGGTAGATCAGATTGATTTTGAACAAGCTAATGTTGACGTAACTTTATTAAAAGCTCCAAAACAAGTTGTGGCTGAATCGGCAACATCTAAATCCGAAACGGCAGCTTCCCCAAAATTTGTATTAAACAAAATTAATATTGAACAATTGGCGCTTAATTTTAGCAACCTAAACGAAGCTAAAGCCAAACATGGCGTCGATTTTAATTATCTTTCTTTTTCTCAAATTGATTTGCAAGCTTCGGCTATTAATTACCAAACAGATGCAATTACTGCAAATATAGAATCCGGATATTTAAACGAAAGCGCTGGCTTGTTAATTCAGCAGCTACATGCAAATTTAGCATATGGCGAAAGCGGAATTCAGGTAGAAAATTTTAAACTTAAAACACCAAAATCTAATCTTGTTAATCAAACGCAACTACGTTATAATAATCTTACAGAACTAACTAATAATTTAGGAAACGTACAAGTTGATGCTGAGTTTACCAAATCTAAACTTGCGGTTAGCGATTTATTATTGTTAGCGCCCATGTTAGCAGAGCAAGATGTTTTTAAAAACAATAAAAACGCAACGCTGTATTTAGACACCAAAGTTAGCGGCTCGGTAAATAACTTAAACATTGCTCGATTTAATTTTTCAGGAATAGGAGCAACGTCTGCAACAGCCAGCGGACAAATTAAAAATGCTTTAGATCCAGATAAGCTTTATGTAAACTTAAAAGTGAAAGAGGTAAAAACTACTCGAAAAGATATTTTAAGTTTTGTGCCTAAAAATACCATTCCAGAAAATATTAGTTTACCCGAACAAATTGCTTTAAAAGGAAATGTTGTAGGCAGCTTGCAAAATATTGCTGCACAATTGGCGCTGCAATCTAGTTACGGATTAGCTGATTTTGATGTGAAACTAAATCAGGCAGTTAAAGGCAAAGAAGTTTATGAAGTTCATGGTAAAATAGAAAGCTTTGAAGTAGGAAAATTAATTAAAAACGATTCTATCGGTAAATTGTCGTTAACTATAAACGCGCAAGGTTCAAGTTTTGAGCCTAAAACGGCAACAGCAACTTTTAATACTACAATTTTAGATTTTGAGTTTAATGATTACAAATACGAAAACGTTTTACTAAACGGTCAAATAAACCAAGGCAATTATACAGCCGATTTGTGTTTTATAGATCCGTTTGCTGAGGTTCAGTTATGGGCATCGGGGCAATTAACAGATTCCTACCCAACATTAAATTTAGAAGGCGATATTGCGAAATTAAATTTACAGCAACTTAAGCTAACACAAGATGCGGTTGGAATAGAAACTAAGTTTCATGGTAATTTTACCGATTTAAATCCGGCCAATTTAAACGGTAAATTACGTGTTACCGAATTTAATATTATTACGCCAACGGTTACTACGCCAATTGATACCATTAAGGTAGATATTATTTCTAGTCCAACAACCAATAATTTTTATTTACAATCTCAAGTTGTAGATGCATCTGTAATCGGAAAATACAACATAAGTACTTTGCCGGGCATGTTTATGCAAACGGTTTCTAATTACTTTAATATTTCGGCACCCGAAACCGAATATATTCCTACAGATAACACCTTTTTTAACGCAAAAGCTCAAATAAAAAACAACAAAATTTTATTTAGCTTGTTGCCTGATTTAGAAAGTTTTGAAACCGCAACTTTAACCGCTTGGTACAAAGCCAATGCCAGCGCTTTTACTATAAACTTTAAGTTACCTAGTTTAATTTACGGGAAAAATACCGTAAATAATATTGCTTTAGATGCTTACACGCAGGGCGAGCAATTGCAATATAATTTTTCTATAGAAAATTTACGTACCCAGGCGTATCGCATACGTAATATTTCGTTATCTGGCGAAGCCGAAAACGACAAGCTTTCTTATTTGTTTTTAATTAAAGACAAAACGTTAGCTGAGCAATATAAAATAGAAGGAAATATTACAACGGTTGACGAACTTTTTGCATTTAAACTTAATCCGGCTGGTTTGTTATTAAATTACGAACCTTGGAACATTGCAAAAGATAATGTTATTGAATGGTCGCCAAATGGAATTTTAGCACAAAACTTTGAACTTTCTAACCGCAGCAGCAGTTTAACCATTCAATCCACAGAAAATGAAGTAAACGCCCCGTTAAAACTTACTTTTAATGATTTTAAGATTGAAGATATTACGCACATCATTAAACAAGATTCTTTAGCTGCTAAAGGAACAATTAACGGATACGTAACGTTTGATAATTTACAAGAAGATATTGATTTTACTAGTGATTTATCTGTAACCGATTTTCAGTTTAACACAGCAAAAATTGGCGATATTTCGGCATCAGTTTCTCGTGCAGAAAATAAAGAAGATTATATAACCAGCATAAAACTTACAGGTAATGGTAACAACGTTGTGGTTACTGGTGGTTACAATACGGTAAAAAAATCATATGCTTTACAAGCTATTATTCACGCCATGCAAATGGAAACGGTGCAAGGTTTTGCGGCCGATCAAATATCTAAAACAGCCGGATTTGTTTCTGGCGCTATGTTTATTAAAGGCGCCGATGACGATTTATCTGTTTTAGGACAAATGAAGTTTAACGATGTTGGATTAACCATAAACATGTTAAATGCGCCATTTAAAAACATCAATAAATCAATTGTATTTAATCGTCAAGGAATTGTTTTAGATAATTTTCAGATTACCGATATTGATAATAATACGCTGAATTTAGATGGTAAAATTTTAACCACCAATTATCAGGATTTTAAATTTGATTTGAATTTAGAATCTAAAAACTTTGTGGTAATGAATTCTACCGAAAAAGATAACGATTTGTTTTACGGTAAAATGGGCATCGATTTAGATATGTCAATAAAAGGCACTTCTTTATTGCCACAAATTAACGGTAGCATCAACATCAATAAAGATACCGATTTTACCTTTGTTTTACCAGCAAGCGATCCGTCGTTAGCAGAACGTGAAGGTATTGTAGAATTTGTTGACAACAATGCGTTTGTATTTAATCAAACCCTAGAAACTGATGAGCAATTGGGGCAAACCGATATAAAAGGTATTAATTTAAATGCAGCTATTTCGGTAAATAAAGAAGCAACTTTAAATGTAATTGTAGATAAGCAGCACGGCGATAAATTGGTTTTAAACGGCTCAGCGCAATTAGCTGGCGGAATAGATCCGTCTGGAGGAATTTCGTTAACCGGTACGTATGAAATTGAAAGCGGATCGTACGATATGACATTTAACTTTATTAAACGTAAATTTGATATTAAAAAAGGTTCGTATATTATTTGGACCGGGCAACCAACATCTGCCATTGCAAATATTACTGCTATTTACCGCACCAATGTTGCACCGATTGATTTGTTAACTTCGCAATTACAAGGCATGTCAGAATCAGAACAAAATTTGTACAAGCAACGTATTCCGGTAGAAACTTTGTTAGAATTAAGCGGCGAATTGTTAAAACCAAAATTAGCTTTCAACATTCAGCTGCCCGAAAATAATTACAACGTATCAACCGAAGTTTACAATGCGGTTGATGATAAGCTAAAGCAATTACGTACAGACGAATCAGAATTAAACAAACAGGTTATTGCCTTGCTAATTTTTAACCGTTTTATTGGTACCAGCTCGTTAAGTTCGGCAGCCGGATCATCAGTTTCTAGCATTGCACGTCAAAGCGTTAGTAATTTAGTTTCTGAAGAATTAAATTCGATCGCTTCGCATTTAATTACCGGGGTAGATTTAAATTTTGATTTAGATACTACCGAAGATTATTCAAGCGGTAAAAAAGCCAATCGTACCGATTTAAACGTACAAGTTTCTAAACGTTTGTTTGACGATCGTTTAAAAATTACCGTAGGTAGTAACTTTGGTTTAGAAGGCGAGGAGCGTGCAAACGAACAAACAACCAACATTGCCGGCGATATTTCTGCCGAATATATGCTAACCGCAGACGGCCGTTATATGATTCGCGTGTATCGTAAAAATACGTATCAAGTTGCTTTTCAAGGTCAGGTAGTAGAAACTGGGGTAACCTTTATTATTACCATGAATTACAATACATATAAAGAATATGTGCGTAAAAATCGCGAAGCGCGAGAACAACGTAAATTACAAAAAGAACAACAACGCAAGTTGAAAGAAGATACCAAAACCATTTAAAATCAATCCGTTTTAGTCCCAATTAAATGAAAAGCACTGTTTTTTCCATAAAATATTTTTTACTCCTTGTATTAATCGCAATTTATACAACAAGTTGTTCTGGGATTAAAGCAGTTCCTGAAGGTGAATATTTGTACGTGGGGCCTAAAATTGCTGTTTTACCCGATTCTATTTATTCTAAATCCGAACGAAAAGCTTTTGATGCAGAAATTAATGCGTTGCTTTTTCCTAAACCTAATAAATCATTTTGGGGCATGCGTCCCGGGTTGTTTTTTCACAATTTAAAAAATCCAGAAAAAAAATCGGGCTTAGGCCATTGGCTAAGCAAAAAATTTGGCGAAGAACCTATTTTACTTTCTAATGTAGATGTTAATTACAACCGCGATTTAATTGTTAACCGATTAGAAAACAAAGGTTATTTTAACGTGCGTGCCGAGGCAGAAGCTAATACAAAAGTTAAAACTGCAACTGTTGATTACGAGGTAACACCAAATGCTCAGTTTTTAATTCGCGATGTAAGTTATGCTAGCGATTCGTCGCGCATTTGGCAAGATATTTTAAAAACTGAAAAACACAGTTTATTAAAACCCAATCAGCCGTATAATTTAGATGTTATTAAGCAAGAACGTGTTCGTATTGATACATATTTGCGCAACCACGGTTATTTTTATTTTATAGATGATTATTTACTTATTCAGGCAGATAGCTCGGTAGGAAAACATCAGGTAGATTTAAGATTAGTTTTAAAACCTACTACGCCAAAAATTGCAAAATATCCGTATAGCATTAACGATATTTTTGTTTACGTAGGAAATAACGATGCCAACTATTTTTTAAATTATAAAAAAGATACGGTTCCGAATTATAAAAACATTGTAATTACAGATCTCGATTCGTTATTTAAGCCTAAAATTTTTGACAATACCATACATTTTAAAACCGGAGGATTATACAACCGCCGCGATCAATCTATTTCCTTAAATAGATTGGTTAACTTAGGTATTTTTAAGTTTGTTAAAAACCAATTTGTCATTGCCGATTCGCTAAATCATAAGCTGAATGTAATGTACATGTTGTCGCCTTCAGAAATGAAATCGTTACGTTTTGAAACTACCGGAAAAACCAACTCGGCTAGTTATACCGGGTTTGAGGTTTCTACCAATTGGCAACATAAAAACTTATTTAAAGGCGGTGAACGTTTTAAGTTTTCTGTTTTTGGCGGAATGGATTTTCAGTTAGGAGGTAATAATCAAGGATATGATATTTACCGTTTAGGTTCTGAGCTCAGCATCAATTGGCCGCGCTTAATTGCGCCTTTCGGAATAAATTATACCGGTGATTACGTGCCAAGAACCCAAGCAACCATTGGATACGAATTTCAGAAAAGGATGCAGTTGTATGCTTTAAATACATTTAAAACGTCGTTTGGTTACAATTGGAAATACCGAACATTCTCAGAACATAATTTGGATGTAATTGAAATTTTTTACGTTTCTCCAACATCGGTAACCGAGCTTTTTCAAAACCAAGCCCAAACCAATTCTTACGATGCTCGTATTTTAAATAAACAGCTCACATTTGGACCAACGTACAGCTATACATTTACCAATACCATGTTAAACAAAAAAAACACATGGTATTATAAAGGTTCGGCAGATTTATCGGCTAACATTGTAGGTTTACTTACTGGCGCCAATGTAAAAAAAGGGAAAGAAAAAGAAATTTTAGGCGTACCTTTTAGCCAATATGCCAAAGTAGAAAACGATATTCGTTTTTACCATAAAGTTTCGCCAAGAGCCACATTGGCTACGCGCTTTTTAGCCGGCGTTGCTTATCCGTACGGAAATTCTAAAGAAGTACCGTATTTGAAACAATTTTTTATTGGAGGTTCTAACTCCATTCGTGCTTTCAGACCGCGTTCTATTGGTCCCGGAAGTTACGATCCTAAAACTGCACCAAGTTCTTTTTTAATGGATCAATCGGGTGATATTAAGTTAGAAGCTAATATTGAATACCGTCCAAAACTTTTTAGCGTTTTTGAAGGAGCAATTTTTGTTGATGCCGGAAATGTATGGTTAATTAATAAAAATGAAGCGCGCCCCGGCGGAGAATTTACTAAAGATTTTTATAAAGATATTGCTATTGGAGCCGGTGTTGGCTTACGTGTAGATATTGAATTACTTATTTTTAGATTAGATTTGGCTTTCCCGGTTCGTTATCCGTACGGTGAAGATCGTTGGGCAAAAATAGATTTATTAAATAGCAGATGGCGAAAAGATAATTTACTTTTAAACTTTGCTATTGGTTATCCGTTTTAAATTATTGATGTATGATAAAACACATTTTATTTTTTGCGCTATGTTTAGGAGGTGTAATAAGCTATTCGCAAACAGCTAACGACGAATTAATTCAACAATTATATAAAAGCGATCAAGCGGTAAGAAAGGAGCTTCATGAAATAATAAATTCTGAAGATCAAACAAATTTGTATAAAAAACTTGACGAAATGAATAAGATTGATGCTGTTAATCAAAAAATTGCATTTCCGTTACTTGATAAATATTTAGAAAATGAAATTGAATTATCTAACGAATCTATAAAAGGGCTTTATTATATTTTACAACATTCCGAATTTCATGAAAAATACAAACCTTTTGTTGAAATAGCTTTTCAAAAAAAAGCTATTATGCCAAACGAATACGCGCAATTTATAGACAGATTATTGGTTCGCAAAAAACAAACTCAGTTATACGGGCTTCAGTCAAAATATTGGCCTGAAAATCAAGATATGTTTCTTTTTCCATTAGATAAAAATTATGCAGCCAACAGAAAGAAGATTGGATTAGAAATGGCAGATTATTCTAATTATAAAGATGAATATGTACCAGTTTTATTGAAAAAAAACGAATTCGCAGTTTTTGGCCATGTAAAAAATAAAAATGCAAATCCAATAGAAAATGTTGAGGTTTTTTATAACAATAAAAAAATAGCAATTTCTAACAAAAAAGGATTTGTTGCAGCTAAAATTAAGCCTGAAACTAATAAGCAAATACAGCTGATTTATAAAAAAGACGGAAAGTTATTGTTTGAAGAAACGTTTGATATAAAAGATAATAATTGGCAACTTTTAACGCCAGGTTATATAATAAAATAATAAAAAAATCCACTTCATATAGAAGTGGATTTTTTGTTAACCATGTACGGTTTCTTTTTTACCATATTTTGCAATAATGGTAGCTTCGTAAGTTAACCATTCTTGCCAACGTGCATCTACATCAACACGTTCCGAATATTTTTTTGCCAACTTTAAAAAAGTGGTATAATGGTTGGCTTCGCTTACCATTAATTCGTGGTAAAAAGCGGCCAATTCTTTATCTTCAATATTTTGAGAAAGTACTCTAAAACGTTCGCAACTTCTCGCTTCAATCATCGCTGCAAAAAGCAAACGTTCAATTAAAGCATCGTTTCGGCTTCCGTCTTTTTTAGCAAACTTCATCAATTCACCAACATAATCATCTTTACGCTCACGTCCTAAAGTTAACGCGTTCCTGAATAATTTTAAAAACCATTCCAAAATGCTCCATTTCTTCCTGAGCAATAGCAACCATTTCGGCAACCAAATCGGGTTTTTCAGAATTGTTTACAATAATGTACATGGCATTAGATGCTGCTTTATGTTCACACCAAGCGTGGTCTGTTAAAATCTCTTCAATGTTAGATTCTACAATGTTTACCCATCTTGGGTCGGTTGGTAATTTTAATCCTAGCATAATAAACATAAATTAGTGCAACAAAATTACGTTGTTTTTTGATTAAAAAAAAATTAAGCTAATTTTGGGGCATGAATCCAACGCTATTAATTCTTTCATCGGTTTGGGTAGAACCAAATTCGTCTGCAGCTGGCATGCGCATGTTGCAACTTATTAATTTGTTTCAAAACCAAAAATACACCATTCATTATGCATCAACCGCTGCAAATAGCTTGTTTGGTTTCAATTTGCAAACTTTAAATGTAATTACACATACCGTAGAATTAAACCATGCTAATTTTGATGCTTTTGTAAAACAACTAAATCCTGATGTGGTTATTTTTGACCGATTTATGGTTGAAGAGCAATTTGGTTGGCGCGTGTTACAGCAATGCCCCAATGCGCTACGAATTTTAGATACTGAAGATTTGCATTGTTTGCGCCAAGCAAGGCAATTGGCATACAAGCAAAATCGTGATTTTACTGAGACTGATTTGTTTTCAGAACATGCAAAACGAGAAATTGCTAGCATTTTACGTTGTGATTTGGCGTTAATTATTTCAACCTTCGAAATGCAGTTGCTACAAAATCAATTTCAAATTCCCGAAAACCATTTGTTTTACTTACCTTTTTTAACCGATTTAAATGATTGGAATTCTGCTGTTAATAAAACATTTAATCAGCGTGCCGATTTAGTTTGCATCGGTAATTTTTTACACGAGCCCAATTGGGCAACCGTTCAGATAATAAAAGAAAACATTTGGCCTATTTTACGTAAACAATTGCCAGAAGTAAATATGCGCATTTATGGTGCTTATCCGTCGCAAAAAGTTATGCAATTGCACAAACCTGCCGAACGTTTTTTTATTGAAGGCCGTGCCGATAATGCTTCTGAGGTAATAGGTTCTGCTAAAGTTATGGTTGCACCTATTCCGTTTGGCGCCGGCATAAAAGGGAAATTGTACGAAGCTATGTTATACGGAACGCCATCGGTTACAACACCAATTGGAGCCGAAGCCATGTACGATAATTTGCCTTGGAACGGGCAGATTGCAGATAATGAAATCGATTTTTGCAACGCAGTTGTACATTTGTACCAAAATGAAAACCAGTGGAAACAAGCCCAACAAAACGGCTATGATTTAATTAAAAGTAAATACGATAAAGATTTATTTGCCGATTTGTTTTCGGTAAAAATAGAATCATTAAAAAATAACCTAACTTTGCATCGCAATACGAATTTTATGGGGCAAATTTTAAATTACCATTTGTACAGAAGTACAGAATTTATGTCCCGTTGGATCGAAGAAAAAAATAAAAAACAAAATGAAAATAGCTCAAGTTAATAGCGAAACGGTAGATTGGGATTTGTTAATTTTGGCTGATCCGTCGGAAGAAGTTATTGCATCGTACATTGATAATTGTATTATTTTTCAGTTGTACGAAGAAACTTTTCCGGTTGCTGTTGTTGCTCTTTTAAAGTTAAACGATACTGAAATAGAAATTAAAAATATTGCCGTTGACGAAGAATATCAGAATCAAGGATTAGGAACCGATTTAATTCATTTCTGTGCCAAGCAAGCCAAACAAAATGGCTACAAAAAATTATGGATAGGAACCGGAAATTCATCATTATCTCAATTGCTTTTGTATCAAAAATTAGGTTTTAGAATGAGCTATATTAAAGAAAACTTTTTTGTAGAACATTATGACGAAAAAATTGTAGAAAACAAAATACCGTGTTTAGATATGGTTATGTTATACAAAAACTTATAAATAAAAAAGCTTACCTAAATGGTAAGCTTTTTTTTATGTGTTAATTTCTAGGTCAGAAATATAATCTTGGTATTCGTAAAAAAAGTATTCAAACGCAGCCATTTTTTCATTAAAAAAGTCATAAATAGCTGGCCATGTTGCTCGGTTGTTAATGCAAACTCCTGTTTTTTCAACCCAAATTTTACTAATTAGTTTGCCGTTGTCTAAATAAAAATTACGTTCAAAAATAGCATCCGGCACATGTTCTTCTAACAAAATGGTTTTTAACGATTCTATTTTTTCATAATAAATTTTTCGCTTTTCATCATCTTTACATTCGATATCTAAAGTTACTTGCGCTTTTTTGTTGTCGGCGTAAAATTTAAATGTAAAATCTTTAATCTTCGTGTCGTACAACAACCATTTTCTTGGATATTCTTCCGCAAAGGTTGTCCAAAATTCTTTTTTTATTTTTAGTGCTTCTTCTTTACTAAACATTTCAGTATCTTTATTACTATAGATTTATTTCGAAAAATGAAATTTGATACATTTTTACAATCGCTTACAAAATTACAAAATATTGAGTTACCATTTTTAGTATCGCACGAAAAGATGGCTCCTTTTGAACGCATCAACCAATTACGCAGCTTAGACTTTTCGAGTTTAGATTATCGCGAAGCTGCTGTTTTAATATTGTTTTACCAAAAAAATAACGAAACGTATTTTGTGCTAACCGAGCGAAATGAATATGCGGGCGTGCATTCTAAACAAATTAGCTTGCCTGGCGGTAAAAAAGAAAAATTTGATTTAGATTTAAAACATACCGCAGTGCGAGAAACTGAGGAGGAGATTGGAATAAATATTTCGGTACAGCAAGTTGCCAGTGCTTTATCACCGGTTTATGTGCCACCAAGTAATTTTATGATTTATCCGTTTATTGGATTTGCCAACCAATCGTTTACCTTTAATCCAGATCCTCGAGAAGTAAAAAATATAATTGAAGTTAAGGTGGCCGATTTGTTTCATCCCGATGTAGTTCAGTTTCAAAACATGACAACATCGTATTCTAATTCAACTTCGGTTCCTTATTTTAAAATTAATGATTATGTAGTTTGGGGAGCAACTGCTATGATTTTAAGCGAATTAATAGATGTGCTAGATGTTTTATTAAAACAATAGAAATATGTACCTTTGTTGTCTGACAAAAAAATAAAAAATGGGATTATTTAAGCGAAACATATTTGGGCACATCTTATTTTTAAAACGCTGGTTAATTTATGCTTTTGGTTTGCTAACGCATAAACGCTATAAAGGATTTAATCAATTAAATATTGAAGGCTCAGATATTTTAAGAAATTTGCCCCAAAACAATGTACTTTTTATATCCAACCATCAAACGTATTTTGCTGATGTTGTTGCCATGTTTCATGTATTTAACGCCAGCTTAAAAGGACGCGAAAATAATATTAACAATGTTGCAGGTTATTTATTTAACCCCAAGTTAAATTTGTATTACGTTGCAGCTAAAGAAACCATGCAAAAAGGCCTTTTACCTCGTATAATGGCTTATGCAGGAGCAATTTCTGTTGAAAGAACTTGGCGTGCCAATGGTGCCGATATTAGCGGTGCCGATAAAAAAGCTGTAAATTTAGATGATACAGCCAATATTGGCGAAGCTTTAAAAGACGGATGGGTAATAACGTTTCCGCAAGGAACAACCAAATCGTTTAAGCCCGTACGTAAAGGTACTGCGCACATTATAAAAAATTATAAACCAATTGTTGTACCGGTTGTGATTGACGGATTTAGACGTTCTTTTGATAAAAAAGGTTTACGTTTAAAGAAAAAAGGCATTTTACAATCTATGGTAATCAAGGCACCATTACGTATTGATTACGATAACGAATCGATTGATGAAATTGTTAGAAAAATTGAATTTGCTATTGAACAGCATCCTTCGTTTTTAAAAGTTATTTCTGAAGATCAGCTTAAAGAAATGGAAAAGCTAAATAAAGAAAGAAAATATTAATTAAAAAGCTCAACTTTTAAAGTTGAGCTTTTTTTATATTGCTAAAGCTGGCGTGCTGTAAAGTTTGTTTTGTAACATGGTTTTTACATTAAAATGCCATTCGTGTTTTAAAATACTTAATACCATGCTATCACGGCGTAAACCATTTGGTGCAATGGCGTTGCTGCGTATAACGCCCTCAATGGTACAACCAATGCTTTTTAAGGCATTAATGCTGCGCTCATTTTCAGTATAGCAACGAAATTCTAAGCGCTCCATATGCATGGTTTCAAAACAAAAATCAAGCAACAAATATTTACAATGCTTGTTAATGCCAGTACCTTGGTGGTGCTTACCATACCAGGTATAACCCATTTGCATTTTTTGTAACCCTAAATTAATGTCACAAAAGCGGGTAGCGCCTGCAAATTTATTTTGCATTTTATCATAAACAATAAACGCATATTCTTGTTGTTTAATTCGAGCTTCAATAGCAGCGCTAATATATTTTTTTAAATTATCTGGCGTATTGGCTTTCACCATGGTATATTCCCAAATTTCTGGTTCATTTTCAGTAAAATATAATAAGTCATGAAAATGGTTTTCCTGAAGCGGAATTAACTTTACGAAGTCATTTTCTAAAATATAGTCAACATTAATATCAAAGTTTGTCATCAACTTAAATAGCTGTAAATCAGTTAGTAATAAATTATAAGGCATGCAAAAATAGTAAAATAATTGATTGATTTACATTTCTTAAAAAAAATAATATTTTAAATTTTTTAATTGATTGATTATCAATGTTGTTTTTGTTTTAAATAATGAAATTTTAACTTTTATGGGTTTAAAATATAATATTTTATTTTGATTCACGTTTTAATAGTGTTGAGTTAGAATTTATATGTTAGTAAGCCAGTTTACTGGTAATTTTTTGTTTGTTTAGTAAGAGAAAAATGCAGGCCAAGGCCTGCATTTTATTTTTCAACTTAATTGATATGGCCCTTTACGGGCTATTTTTATTTACATTTGCAAAAAAAACATGTTACAAAAGTTAAAGCACGGTTGGGGCAATATAAATTATAAAGTAGAAATTTTAGCCGGTTTAACCGTAGCAATGACCATGATACCGGAATCGTTATCGTTTGCTATTTTAGCTAATTTAAATCCGTTAAATGGTTTATATGCTGCTTTTATTATGGGATTAGTTACCGCATTGTTTGGCGGACGTCCAGCTATGATTTCTGGCGGAGCAGGAGCAACGGTAATTGTTTTAATTGCTTTGGTGCAAACACATGGTGTTGAATATTTGTTTGTAACTGTAATTTTAGCCGGAATTTTTCAGTTACTGGTTGGAGTTTTTAAATTGGGAAAATTTATTCGTTTAGTTCCAGAATCGGTAATGTATGGTTTTGTAAACGGTTTAGCGGTTGTAATTTTTTTATCGCAACTAAAACAATTTAAAACAATACAGGCTGGACAAGAGGTCTGGATGCAAGGCCCTGAATTATATAAAATGCTTGCTTTAACAGGTTTAACTGTTGTAATTGTTTTTCTATTTCCAAAAATAACAAAAAAAATTCCTGCATCATTGGTTGGTATTGTTGTGGTTTTTGCCTTAGTTGCCGCATTAGGAATAGAAACCCGTACGGTGAAAGATATTGCAACCATAGCTGGTACATTACCTCCGTTTCATATTCCAATGGTTCCTTTTTCGTTAGAAACCTTGCAGGTTATTTTTCCATACGCCTTAGTAATGGCTGGCGTTGGTTTGATAGAAACCTTATTAACCTTAACAGTGGTTGATGAAATGACTGAAACCCGTGGAGATAGTAATCAAGAATGTTTAGCACAAGGTTCAGCAAATATTTTAAATGGATTTTTTACCGGAATGGGTGGTTGTGCCATGATTGCGCAAACTTTTGTTAATATTGATGCGGGCTCACGTACGCGTTTGGCTGGCGTAATAGGTGCTTTTGCCATTTTACTTATTATTTTAGTAGGCGCTCCGTTTATAGAAATGGTTCCTATGGCAGCTTTAACCGGAGTAATGATGGTGGTTGCTTTTTTAACCTTTAAATGGAGTAGTTTTAAGTTTATTCATAAAATGCCAAAATCAGATACAATTGTTATGTTGGTTGTTATGGCAATTACCATTTTTATGCACAATTTGGCTTTGGCCGTTTTAGCTGGAGTTATTATTTCGGCCTTAGTTTTTGCTTGGGAAAGTGCGGTACGTATTCGTGCACGTAAATATGTAGCTAATGACGGAATAAAATATTACGAAATTTATGGACCTTTATTTTTTGCGTCGGTTTCTCATTTTATAGAAAAGTTTGATGTGGATGCCGATCCTGAAAATGTAGTTGTAAGTTTTAAAGAAAGTAGAATAGCAGATGTTTCGGGTATTGAAGCTTTAAATAAGTTAGCCGAAAAATATAGAGCAAAAGATAAAAAAATTGTTTTAACACATTTATCTGCCGATTGTATTCAATTACTTAAAAATGCCGACGTTTTAGTTAAGGTTGATATCAATACAGATCCTACGTATAAAATACCATATAACGTACAGTAAAAAAAAGAGAAAGCTTTAGCTTTCTCTTTTTTATATTTCTACATAAGTTGTAGCTTTCGGTATTTGTAAAACCTTTGCTTGTATATCCTGAGGTAAAACAGTTAGAGCGCGTTCTTTTAAATTCATAAAAGCACCATCTACATTTACAATAGCGCTTAAAGTACCGTCTACTTTAAATAATTTATGTTCGATACTAAATCTTGACTTTTGTGTATCATATTTTGTTAAGGCAACTTCAATATAAACAAACTCATCCATTCTTACTTCGCGTTTAAAAAGCGTTTCTTCTCGAAATAATACCGGACCAATTCCAAGTTTTAGGCATTCTTTCATAGAAAGACCAATGTGAATCATTAAGTTGCTACGTGCTTGGGTGCACATATCAGAATAAGCTGAATGCCTAACATGTCTGTTAGCATCAATCATAGACCAAAGTACTTGTCCTTTATAAAAAATAGTTTCCATTATAAGTATTAGTTTTATGCAATATATAAACTATCTGTAAAATTTGCTAATTGTTGTTTTTGTAAATCAACCCTTGTTTTATTGGGGGTTGTGCTTTTGTTGATTGTAGATAATGATAATTTAACATATAAAAAATAGGGGTGTTTTGTAAATAGTTTGTGTTTTTTTATAAATTTGTAGCGAAAAACAAACCAATATTAATTATAATAATAGGTAGTATGGCATCATTTCGATTTGAAGCATTAAAAATTGCAGGAACCAGACCAATGGTAAACGTTTCTGAATTAGACCGTAAGTCGGCAATTTTCGGTAGCAATGTTTTTAATGATAAATCTATGCGACAATTTTTAACTCCAGATGCTTACAAAGCGGTTAAAAACGCAATGGATTTGGGGGTGAAAATAGATCGTAAATTAGCAGACAGCGTTGCAATGGGTATGAAAGAGTGGGCGCTTTCTAAAGGCGTTACGCATTATACGCATTGGTTTCAACCGCTAACAGGTACAACGGCAGAAAAGCATGATGCTTTTTTTGAAACTTCTCCAGACGGGGCAGATCCGATTGAGCGTTTAGCAGGTACGCAATTGGTTCAGCAAGAATCAGATGCATCATCTTTTCCTAATGGTGGTATTCGTAATACGTTCGAAGCGCGTGGTTACACAGCTTGGGATCCAACTTCGCCAGCATTTATTTACGGTACAACTTTATGTATTCCTACCGTTTTTGTTTCGTACACCGGCGAAGCTTTAGATAATAAAACACCTTTGTTACGTGCGCTTTCTGCAATAGATGCTGCCGCTACTGAAGTTTGTAAATATTTTGATAAAAACGTAAAAAAAGTTGTTGCAACCTTAGGTTGGGAACAAGAATATTTTTTAATAGATTCGGCTTTAGCAGCTTCTCGTCCTGATATTTTACAAACCGGACGTACCTTGTTAGGGCACACAGCAGCTAAAGGACAGCAATTAGAAGATCATTATTTTGGATCGATTCCTTCTCGTGTTTTAAACTACATGCGCGATTTAGAAAACGAATGTATGTTGTTAGGAATTCCTGTTAAAACGCGTCATAATGAAGTTGCTCCAAATCAATTTGAATTGGCGCCAATTTTTGAAGAAGCAAATTTAGCGGTTGACCACAACTCCTTATTAATGGATGTAATGCAAAAAGTTGCAGAACGTCATTATTTTAAAGTGCTATTTCACGAAAAACCTTTTAAAGGCGTTAACGGGTCGGGTAAGCACAACAATTGGTCACTTTCTACCGATACTGGCGTAAATTTACTTTCACCAAGTAAAACACCAATGAGCAATTTGCAGTTTTTAACTTTCTTCATTAATACCATTAAAGCGGTTTCAATTTATGAAGAATTGTTGCGTGCATCTATCGCATCAGCATCAAACGATCATCGTTTAGGAGCTAACGAAGCGCCACCGGCAATTGTTTCTATTTTTATCGGCCAACAACTAACCAAGGTTTTAGAAGAACTTGAAGGAGTTTCTACCGGAAAATTATCTCCAGAAGAAAAAACAGAATTAAAACTAAACGTTGTAGGTAAAATTCCAGACGTGTTGTTAGATAATACCGATCGTAACCGCACATCATCATTTGCTTTTACAGGCAATAAGTTCGAATTCCGTGCTGTAGGTTCTACCGCAAACTGCGCTAATGCCATGACGGTAATTAATACCATTGTTGCTAAGCAATTGGTTGATTTTAAAAAGGAAGTGGACGATTTAATTGAAAACGGCGGATTAAAGAAAGACGAAGCTATTTTTAACGTGTTACGCGAATATATAAAAGACACCAAAAATATTTTATTTGAAGGTGATGGATATAGCAAAGAATGGGAAGAAGAAGCGGTTCGTCGCGGACTTTCTAACCACAAATCTACTCCAGCAGCTTTAAAAGCAAGAATTTCTGAAAAAGCTTTCTCTGTGTTCCAAGAAATGAACGTTATGGATCATACCGAGGTTGAAGCGCGTTACGAAATTGAATTGGAAGAATACATTAAAAAAATTCAAATCGAAGGCCGTGTGTTGGGCGATATTGTTCGTAATCACGTAGTACCAACAGCTATTCGTTATCAAAATGTTATTGTAGAAAACGTAAAAGGGTTAAAAGAAATTTTTGGAGCCGATTACGAACAATATGCCGAAGAACAGCTTTTAATTCTTAAAAAAATATCCAAACATATAAACGGTATTCATGCCAAGGTTTATGAAATGATGGATGCGCGTAAACAGGCCAATTCGTTAACTAATGTGCAAGAAATTGCCGATGCGTATTGCGACAACGTAAAACCATATTTCGATCAAATTCGTTATCATTCAGATAAATTAGAATTAATTGTTGATAATGAAATGTGGACCTTAACAAAATATCGTGAATTATTATTTTCTCGCTAATTACCAATGAAAAAGGACTGAATATCAGTCCTTTTTTTTTATTTTTATAACATGAAAAAGCTATTTGTTTTATGTTGTGTAGTTTGTCTGCAAATAGTAACTGCGCAAAATAAGTTTACGGTTTATTTTGATACAGATAAGTACGAATTAAGCGAACCGCAGGTCGATTCGCTAGCTAATTGGATCAAGCAAAACCGCAGTTCCAAAATTATTTCCATGCACGGGTTTACCGATCAAGTCGGAACTGTTATATATAATGATACGTTATCGCAAAAGCGCGTGCAAAATATGTATCATTTACTCAAACCTTATCTTCAAATACGCGATGATTTTGAGTTGCAAAGCTTTGGTAAAAATCACGATTTAGAAAAAGACCAAGCAAAAAATCGCCGTGTTGATATTTTTTATTTAAAAGAAGATGAGCTTGCGCTCGAAAATCAAATTCTTGGCATTCAACGGCAACCTATTTCTCCCCATGCAACCTTGGCCGAAAAAGTTAATAATGCTTGGGTAGGAGATAAAATAGAACTGCCAAACATTTATTTCCGAATAGATACGTTTGCTATGTTGCCACAATCTAAACCTATAATGGATGAGTTGGCTAATATTTTGCTGCAAAATCCTAATTTAGTAATCGAGGTTCAAGGACATATATGTTGCCAGCCCAGAGATACGCGTGATTTGTCAACCCAACGCGCCAAACAAATTAAGCGCGTTTTAATGCGTTATGGTGTTAAGGAACATCAAGTGCGATTTAAAGGTTTGGGTAGTACGCAACCTCGATTTACAATTCCTGAACAATCCGAAGCCGAACGTGCAGCTAATCGCCGTGTGGAAATTGAAATTATTAAAAATTAATTGTATATTTTTTATAATGTATCAATATCAAAAACGTCAATAAACTTTTAGCTTTATTTACGTTTTTGATATTTGACATAGGTAAGTTGAAAAATTAAGGAATGACCTTGTCTAATTTTAATTTTTCAAACAAACTTATAAACGATTTTTTTGTGTTGTAAAATTCTTTAAAACCAAGAGAACGGCTATTTGTAATATCTGTAATTACTTCAATCGGGCGGCCTAAATCTAAATCCGTATGCCATGCAGAGCTAACTTTATTTAAATCTGCTCCTACTAAATTAAACTTTTGTGCCATTTCTGTCCATAATGCCTCTTTTCCTTCTAAAGTTTTTTCTAGTGGTCTTATCTGGTTTTGGAATCCTTCATATTCTATTCTAAACCATTCTGCAATTTGTTTCCATAACCAGCTCCATCTAAAAACATCACCATTTAGAATGTTAAAGGCTTTGTTGTTAGTTAAAGGTGTTTGTGTAGCCCAAATAATTTGTTTAGCTAAAATTTTTGCATCTGTAACATCTGATGAACCTTCCCATTGTGCCTTAGATCCTGGGAAAATGAAAGGTAAGTTATGTTCTTTGCAGATTGAAGCGTAAACCGCTGAGGTTGTTCCCATGTTCATTAAATTGCCAACGGCATTACCAATTACGGTGTGTGGTCGGTGAACGTTCCAGGTAAAACCATCTTTTTCAGCAGCAGCAAATAATTCATCTTCTTGCGCGTAATAAAAGTTAGGGAAACTTAATCGCGGCTGATCTTCGCGTAATGGTGTTTCTGGTAACTTACCTTCAGAAACATAACTTTCAAACGGGCCTAAGTAATGTTTTAACCCCGTAACCAATGTCACGTGTTTAACTGATCTTTTCTTTCTAACAGTATCTAATAAGTTAGCAACTAGCGAACTGTTTAATAAAATATTTTCCTCTTCAGAGCTGCCTTTCATCCATGTGGTAAAAAAAACATGCGTCGGATGAATGTGTTCCAAAGCTTTTTCTAAAGTAGCTTTATCTAATAAATTAGCTTTTACTGGTTTTACTCCAAAAATGTCTTTCTTAGCGCTTCTAGACAATCCAAAAACTTCCCATCTTTGGTTTATTTATTCTGTACATAAGTTGTTTCCGGTCATACCACTCGATCCAACAACTAAAGCTATATTTTCCATAAATAATTATTTGTTGCAAATTTATTGTGCTAATTGTGGTGTAAAAATGATCCAGATCAATTTTAATCATTTATTTTTTTCTTTATTCTACTAATGGTCTCAGGGGTTATGCCTAGGTATGATGCTATTAAGTTCTGAGGTAAACGTTTAATTAAATTAGGGTAAGATTCTAAAAAATGAATGTATTTTTCTTCAGCAGTATGTGTATTAGCGCTAATTAGCCTTGTATCTTTAGTAGTTAAGCTATTTTGATAGAGAATACGAAAGTACTTTTCCATTGCTGGAATTGCTTCAAGCATCTTCTCATAATTCTCCCTAGTAAGCTGTAATAAAGTAGAATCCTCGATAGCATCAATGTTTAACTTAGCTTCACCTCCACAAATAAAGCTATTAAAGTTCGAAATCCACCAACCTTCCCAGGCAAACAAGCTAATATGTTCATTGCCTTTTTCATTCATTGTGTACGATCTTAATAAACCGGTTGCAACAAATGAAATTGAATCAGATATACCGCCTTCTTGTAATACGAGTTGCTTTTTTTTCAAACTTTTTAAATTGAAAAAAGTAACAAGTGTTTTTTCTTCATTTTCTGTTAAAACAATTTTTTTATGTATATGCGAAAGCAAAACATCATATGCTTGTTCTATTTTTTTTGATCATATAAAGATAAATATTACTTTCTATGATACTTTTATTTGTACGTTTTTCTCGTCTTTTTTTCATTTTGCTGATTATGTAACAATTGCTCTTATTTATTTCCTCCCGAATAACAAAAAAATCATTCGCTAACCCTTCACAAAATGAACGTTTTAAAAAATAGTTTTTAAAAAGATGCATTTTTATTTGTTTGCGATAAAAAAAAGGTACTATCTTTGCCATCGCAAACAAGGATATATGCCTTGTTTTTTTATCTCAAGTTCATAAACCTATTGTAATCTTCAAAACGCTTTTAAAATCGGCTAAAACCGGTTAAAAAAGAAAAAAAATATTTTTCTAAAAAAGTTTTGTAAGATTAAAAATAAGTTTTACTTTTGCACTCGCAACTGTGAAAAACACGGGATGCGTTAAAAAAGAAGTAACGATTACGTTCATTGATATATTGAATTGACAGCAAAAAAGTAAGAGAGTAATCTCGTATTAAAGAAAAAAAGACCTAGCAATCGTACAATAATAAAAATATACGATGAAGAGTTTGATCCTGGCTCAGGATGAACGCTAGCGGCAGGCCTAACACATGCAAGTCGAGGGGTAGAAGCAGCTTGCTGCTTTGAGACCGGCGCACGGGTGCGTAACGCGTATGCAACCTACCTTATACTAAGGAATAGCCCAGAGAAATTTGGATTAACGCCTTATGGTGTTTTAGATTGGCATCAATTTACGACTAAAGATTACGGTATAAGATGGGCATGCGTCCCATTAGTTAGTTGGTAAGGTAACGGCTTACCAAGACGATGATGGGTAGGGGTCCTGAGAGGGAGATCCCCCACACTGGTACTGAGACACGGACCAGACTCCTACGGGAGGCAGCAGTGAGGAATATTGGTCAATGGAGGCAACTCTGAACCAGCCATGCCGCGTGCAGGAATAAGGTCCTATGGATTGTAAACTGCTTTTGTATAGGAAGAAACCATCCCTTGCGAGGGGTCTTGACGGTACTATACGAATAAGGATCGGCTAACTCCGTGCCAGCAGCCGCGGTAATACGGAGGATTCGAGCGTTATCCGGAATCATTGGGTTTAAAGGGTCCGTAGGCGGCCTAGTAAGTCAGTGGTGAAAGTTTGCAGCTTAACTGTAAAATTGCCATTGAAACTGCTGGGCTTGAATTTTTGTGAAGTAACTAGAATATGTAGTGTAGCGGTGAAATGCATAGATATTACATGGAATACCAATTGCGAAGGCAGGTTACTAACAAAGTATTGACGCTGATGGACGAAAGCGTGGGTAGCGAACAGGATTAGATACCCTGGTAGTCCACGCCGTAAACGATGGATACTAGTTGTTCGGTTTTCGGACTGAGTGACTAAGCGAAAGTGATAAGTATCCCACCTGGGGAGTACGAACGCAAGTTTGAAACTCAAAGGAATTGACGGGGGCCCGCACAAGCGGTGGAGCATGTGGTTTAATTCGATGATACGCGAGGAACCTTACCAGGGCTTAAATGTAGATTGACGTATTTGGAAACAGATATTTCTTCGGACAATTTACAAGGTGCTGCATGGTTGTCGTCAGCTCGTGCCGTGAGGTGTCAGGTTAAGTCCTATAACGAGCGCAACCCCTGTCGTTAGTTGCCATCGAGTGATGTCGGGAACTCTAACGAGACTGCCAGTGTAAACTGCGAGGAAGGTGGGGATGACGTCAAATCATCACGGCCCTTACGTCCTGGGCCACACACGTGCTACAATGGCCGGTACAGTGAGCAGCCACTACGCGAGTAGGAGCGAATCTACAAAACCGGTCACAGTTCGGATCGGAGTCTGCAACTCGACTCCGTGAAGCTGGAATCGCTAGTAATCGGATATCAGCCATGATCCGGTGAATACGTTCCCGGGCCTTGTACACACCGCCCGTCAAGCCATGGAAGCTGGGGGTACCTGAAGTCGGTGACCGCAAGGAGCTGCCTAGGGTAAAACTAGTGACTGGGGCTAAGTCGTAACAAGGTAGCCGTACCGGAAGGTGCGGCTGGAACACCTCCTTTCTAGAGAAGTATTGATAGGTTCAACTTTATATTGAAATTACTCTCGCTGTTAGTTCAAAAATTTATAAGTAAAATACAGAGTCTCGTAGCTCAGCTGGTTAGAGTACTACACTGATAATGTAGGGGTCCCCAGTTCGAGTCTGGGCGGGACTACTATTTTGTTTATAGATAAAAAAAGGAAATTCTAGGGTTGGGTGTTGAGATACTATCAACAAGGATTCAACATTCACATAGAAGAATGGGGGATTAGCTCAGCTGGCTAGAGCGCCTGCCTTGCACGCAGGAGGCCATCGGTTCGACTCCGATATTCTCCACGATTTTAGATAAATATCTAAATAACCGTTCATTGACATATTGCAATAGAAAATACAAACAAAAAGTAGAAAGAAAAAAAAATAATTTTTTTACAGTAGAACGCAAGTTCTGTGTAGAAAACTCATACATAAGCAAATTAAGGGCGTATGGGGGATGCCTAGGCTCTCAGAGGCGATGAAGGACGTGATAAGCTGCGAAAAGCTACGGGGATTGGCACACACGAATAGATCCGTAGATATCCGAATGGGGCAACCTGTCTAGTTGAAGACTAGTCACATCGAAAGATGAGCAAACCCGCTGAACTGAAACATCTAAGTAGGCGGAGGAGAAGAAAACAAGAGTGATTCCGTAAGTAGTGGCGAGCGAACGCGGAACAGCCCAAACCAATATTGTTACGGCAATATTGGGGTTGTAGGACCACGATATTTTATGCAAAGCGAATTAGAATAACCTGGAAAGGTTAACCGAAGAGGGTGATAGTCTCGTATAAGTAAGCGATGTAATAGATAGTGGTATCCTGAGTAGGTCGGGGCACGTGAAACCCTGATTGAATTTGCCGGGACCATCCGGTAAGGCTAAATACTCCTGAGAGACCGATAGTGAACCAGTACCGTGAGGGAAAGGTGAAAAGAACCGTGAATAACGGAGTGAAATAGATCCTGAAACCATACGCTTACAAGCGGTCGGAGCCCTTTTATGGGGTGACGGCGTGCCTTTTGCATAATGAGCCTACGAGTTACCGTTGCTGGCAAGGATAAGCACTTTAGGTGTGGATCCGTAGCGAAAGCGAGTCTTAATAGGGCGCTTTAGTCAGTAGTGGTAGACGCGAAACCGTGTGATCTACCCATGGACAGGTTGAAGTTTAGGTAACACTAAATGGAGGACCGAACCCGTTGACGTTGAAAAGTCTTGGGATGATCTGTGGGTAGGGGTGAAAGGCCAATCAAACTCGGAAATAGCTCGTACTCCCCGAAATGCATTTAGGTGCAGCGCTGTTTTAGTTTATTAGAGGTAGAGCTACTGATTGGATGCGGGGGCTTCACCGCCTACCAATTCCTGACAAACTCCGAATGCTAATAAATGTTTTACAGCAGTGAGGGCATGGGTGCTAAGGTCCATGTCCGAGAGGGAAAGAACCCAGACCATCAGCTAAGGTCCCCAAATGTATACTAAGTTGAAAAAACGCGGTTTGTTTGCTTAGACAGCTAGGATGTTGGCTTGGAAGCAGCCATTCATTTAAAGAGTGCGTAACAGCTCACTAGTCGAGCGAACGAGCATGGATAATAATCGGGCATAAGTATACTACCGAAGCTATGGATTTGCGCTAAGCGCAAGTGGTAGGGGAGCATTCTAAACTGGGTTGAAGGTGTACTGTGAGGTATGCTGGACTGTTTAGAAAAGCAAATGTAGGCATAAGTAACGATAAGGAGGGCGAGAAACCCTCCCGCCGTAAGACTAAGGTTTCCTGAGCTATGCTAATCAGCTTAGGGTTAGTCGGGACCTAAGGCACACCCGAAGGGGGACGTCGATGGCCAACGGGTTAATATTCCCGTACTTCTAATAATTGTGATGGGGTGACGGAGTGATGAAAGCACCGCGGACTGACGGAATAGTTCGTTAAAGTACGTAACTATAGGACTTGTAGTAAAATGCGCAGGTCTTGGTGAAATACGATAGTACACAAAATCTTCGGATGGCGTGATAGTGTGCCTAAGGGCTTCCAAGAAAAACCTCTAAACATAGATTATTAGAACCCGTACCGTAAACCGACACAGGTAGTCGAGGAGAGTATCCTCAGGCGCTCGAGAGATTCATGGCTAAGGAATTAGGCAAAATAGACCTGTAACTTCGGGAGAAAGGTCGCCAGCAGCAATGCTGGCCGCAGTGAAAAGGTCCAGGCGACTGTTTATCAAAAACACAAGGCTTTGCAAAATCGTAAGATGACGTATAAGGTCTGACACCTGCCCGGTGCTGGAAGGTTAAGAGGAGATGTTATTCGCAAGAAGAAGCATTGAATTGAAGCCCCAGTAAACGGCGGCCGTAACTATAACGGTCCTAAGGTAGCGAAATTCCTTGTCGGGTAAGTTCCGACCTGCACGAATGGTGTAACGATCTGGACACTGTCTCAGCCATGAGCTCGGTGAAATTGTAGTAACGGTGAAGATGCCGTTTACCCGCAGTGGGACGAAAAGACCCTGTGCACCTTTACTATAGCTTAGTATTGTTCTTGGATAAGTGATGTGTAGGATAGGTGGGAGACTATGAAGTGGCGTCGCTAGGCGTTGTGGAGTCATTGTTGAAATACCACCCTTTGCTTATCTGAGGTCTAACTCTGCGTTGCAGAGGACATTGCTTGGTGGGTAGTTTGACTGGGGTGGTCGCCTCCAAAAGAGTAACGGAGGCTTCTAAAGGTTCCCTCAGTACGCTTGGTAACCGTGCGTAGAGTGCAATGGCATAAGGGAGCTTGACTGAGAGACATACAGGTCGATCAGGTACGAAAGTAGAGCATAGTGATCCGGTGGTTCCGCATGGAAGGGCCATCGCTCAAAGGATAAAAGGTACGCCGGGGATAACAGGCTGATCTCCCCCAAGAGCTCATATCGACGGGGGGGTTTGGCACCTCGATGTCGGCTCGTCACATCCTGGGGCTGGAGAAGGTCCCAAGGGTTGGGCTGTTCGCCCATTAAAGTGGCACGCGAGCTGGGTTCAGAACGTCGTGAGACAGTTCGGTCTCTATCTACTGTGGGCGTTAGAAATTTGCGTGGATCTGATTCTAGTACGAGAGGACCGAATTGGACTAACCTCTGGTGTATCAGTTGTGCCGCCAGGTGCATCGCTGAGTAGCTACGTTGGGCAGGGATAAGCGCTGAAAGCATATAAGCGCGAAACCCACCACAAGATTAGATTTCTTTAAAGGGTCGTTGTAGATGACAACGTTGATAGGCTATAGATGTAAAGGCAGTAATGTCATAGTCGAGTAGTACTAATAACCCGTAAGCTTATGTATTTGTCTCCTGCTGAAATTAAGTAGGCAGGAGGACTTCTTTCTAATAAAAGTAGAAGAGTTTGTATAGAACAACTATTGTAATAGGGTCAACCATATATTGCTAGATATAGCAAACCGATTTAAGGTGGTTATTGCAACGAGGCTCACCTCTTCCCATCCCGAACAGAGAAGTTAAGCTCGTTAGCGCAGATGGTACTGCATTTATGTGGGAGAGTATGTCGCTGCCTTTTTTATAAGTCCGAATCAGAAATGGTTCGGACTTTTTTGTTTTATAAATTTTGTTTACTAAAAATAAATAGGTATTTACTAATTTATTGTTTTTGGATTCTAAATTTAGTTGATTTTTGTTTTAATATTTAATTAAAATTATGACAATTTCAGCTATTAACCTTTCTTTATCAGAGAGCGATTTACTTAACATTTTAAATTTTGTTTTTAACAAAAATGGAGTATCCGAATCTTTTAGTGTTAAAAATATTTCGATTAATGATAATATTAAATTTCAATGTTCTTATAAACGTTGGACTACAATTAATTTTGATTTTAAAGTTAAAATTAATTGCATACAAGACAATATATTACATTGTGAAGTTTTTGATATTTCAACTAAACTTCTAGCTATTCCTTCTTTGTTTAGTAATTTTGGTTTGAATAAATATTTAGCTAAATTAAATCAAGAAGGAATCAAATTTAATAATGATAAAATTGAAATAGATTTTGAAGTTTTGTTAGCTGATTTTGTTAGAAAAACTGCTTATGATTGTAAATTAAAAGTTTCTAATGTTTATTTTTCTAAAAACTTAATTCATTTTGAACTTAACCAGATAGCATTTAGTGCTTAAATACATTAATTTTTTGCGTTAGGGATAGGAGCGATATCCTTTTATGTAAAGCAATGGAATAAAAGATAAAGCGGATAGCCCGACCCGAGCTATCCGCTTATTTTATCTTGTTACTTGCTATTTAAGCGAGGGTAACGCGCTATTTATAAATTTTTAAATCATTACCAGATGCATAATAAATGTTATCTGTAAAGTTATCTATTTCATACATTGGTTTGTTTGAATCTAAATCTATTTTAGCAACTTCGGTTCCATCATTTTTTCTAACTTTTACTAATTCAGGCCCGCTTTCTCCTCGAGCTAATATAAAGGCGTAGTTATTAGTTTGTTTTAAGCCATTGTAACGTTTGTCTACATTTGCAATAACATTTTTGCTAATTATATCGGCAGTATTACCTGCTTCATTTGCCGCTTTTGTCATACGTTTTTTAGCATCATCGCTAAACATATCTACTTCTTGTACAATGTTACCTTTTTCATCGCGGAAAACGAATTTAGCTTCTGATAAAGATCGATTCATGCTACTTTTACTACCAAAATATGCATTACCAATTATTCCTCCAGTTTTTAATAATCTGCGGCCTGCTTCTCCTGGTTCTTTGTAAGTTTTATGATACAGCGTGTTTCCTTCATTATCTAGTCCGATTACGTCGTTTTGACCAACAATACAAACGCCCCAATCAAAAGATTCTAACGTTTCTATGGTTTTATCATTTTTTACATCAATTTTTCCTTTTGGTTTTGGGCTATCTTCGTTATTGGTATTAAAGGTATAAATGCGTTTGTTGTTGTAAACTAAAAATTTATCATCTTTAACATCATACGCTAAAGGACGTTTTTTGTCGAATTCTATGTTTTTACGCCATATTTTTTTACCGGTGTTATAATCTACCATATTTCCGTACGTATCGGTTAAGTAAAAAACACGATTGTTACCAACATTGTCTAAATAATAAACTTCGTCTTCAGAATTATCAGCAATTTCAATAAATTTTTTCCATTTGTTAGCTCCATTTTTATCAATCAGATTCATTTCTGTATCTGCAATGTATAAATAATCTTGACCTAACGGAATAACTTGTTTTATTTGTTTTCCTTTTGCATCTTTTTTCCAAACTTTATTTCCTTTTTCGTAATCATAAAAATTAAATCCGCCGTGGTGAGCAATTAGTATTTTATCACCATGATCTTCTAAGTATGAAATGTATTTGGTTGTAATATCATCTTTCCATAATTTATTTCCATTTGTAGCATCTAATATGTTTAATTTCTTTTTAGAAGATAAAATTCCGCCTGTATTTAATACCGTAATTACGCGATCACCTTTTCTGTTTACGTAAAAATTATTAATTGGATAATCGGTTTTCCATAAAATTTTTCCGGTTTCATCATTAATGGCAAATAATAAGTTTTTAATACCTGCGTAAATGATGCCGTTGTTTATTTCTACTTTATTTTCAGATAACGAAATGCTGTTTTTTACAAAGCTTTTTAATAGGTTTCCTAATTCTTTACCAAAACCATCTGCTGTCCCTACGTTACTAACCCATTTAATTTTATTGTTATCTAAATCGTAATTAATAAAGTCAATGTTTTTATCTTTTTGTCCTAAGATTAAAAATTCGTTTTTTGATGGAATGAATGACGTGGTATAAATAACATAACCTTCGGTAGCTGAGTTAAACACAACTTGCCCGGTAAGGCTATTTATAATGATGCTGTTTTTGTCGAAAGTAATTTGTGCGTAAGGCGAATTTTGAATGAATTCTATTTCTGAATTGCTATCTAAAGCACCTAAAAAATCGTTGTTTTGTACAGCTGCATACGCACTTGCCATTTTATCTAATGTAGTTGTGCTGTTTACGTTTTTGGTATCTAACTCCCAAATTTTTTGTTTGCTGTTTGGGTCTAAACTAGTTAATCCATTTTTTGTTTTTACAAATACATTACCTGTTAACGGTTCTACGCGTACTTCTTGAATGTTATCTGTAAAGCTTACAACTTCTTGTGCGTTAACATTAAAAGATAACAACCAAAGGGCTGCAAATCCTAAATTCAAAATTGTTTTTTTCATTCTTTTTTGGTTTATAACATAAAAAAATCCTGAGGTTAAAACTCAGGATTTGTATTTATATTATGGAACCACAGTTAAAAATAGATAAGCGGCAAAAATAACGAGGAGAACTACACCTTTTTGAATATTTGTTTTTCCGCTGTTTAAGGATAACGAAACAACAAATAAAGATAATATTAATAACACCGTAGATTTTGCATCAATTCCTAAAGTAACTTTCATGTCAGAAAAATAACAAACAATGGCTACCGCCGGAATGGTTAAACCAATTGAGGCTAAAGCAGAACCTAAAGCTAAGTTTAATGATGTTTGAATTCTATCCATTCTTGCAGCACGATACGCAGCTAATCCTTCAGGCAATAAAATTACTAAAGCAATTATAATTCCAACTAGCGATTTCGGTGCGCCCATGGTGTAAACAATTTCTTCAATAGTTGGCGAAAGTTTTTTAGAAAGTAAAACCACAACAACCAAAGCCATAAATAATAAGACCAAACTGATTAATGTAGTTTTTAAATTTGGTATTTCGCCATGAATCTCAATTTCAGCTCTTTCAATTTCACTAAGCTTTTGTTTTTTTACTTGTGATTCTATTTCTTGTTGACTTAAAAAGAATTCACGGTGTCTAATAGTTTGTACCATAATAAATCCGCCGTACAATACTAAAGATATAATAGCAACAAATATAAGTTGGCTGTTTGAATAAACACCTTCTACGTCAGAAGTGGTGTAGTTAGGTAAAACTAAAGTTAAAACTGCAATAGCAACTAATGTTGTTAAAGCGGTAGAAACTCCTTTTTTAATAAAAGATTGTTCGCGATAACGGTAACTGCCTACCAATAAACAGATGCCTATAATCCCCGTAATAATAACCATAATGGCAGCAAAAACGGTATCTCGAGCTAGGGTAGAAGGTTCATCGTTGCTTTCTGATAGCATTAAAGAAACAATTAATGAAACCTCAATTACGGTAATGGCTAAGGCTAAAATAATGGTGCCAAAAGGTTCGCCAACTTTATGGGCAATTACCTCGGCATGATGTACGGCTGCTAAAACACAAATAATTAAAGCTACCCCGAAGAAAATAGAAAGAAAGGTTGAGATATTCTCTGCATCACTGTTAACTCCTAAAGTCATAATCCCAAAAACTGGGGCAATGATGGTCCAAAGTGGTAATGAAATTTTAAATTTTTTTGCAAAAATATTGTTATACATATAGCGGTTTCTAATAAATTACGTAGATTTTTTTAAGTTTAGAATGCGATCAAAAAATACCAAACAATCCTGATCAAAAGTTGGTTCTTTTAATAGGTTGAGTGATTTTATCAGCATTTCGTCAAATTGTTCCTGACCAAAGTTGTCTTTAAAGCTCTGAAAACAAAAGTTTCCAATAATGCCATAAACATGGTTTATTTCACTATCGTTAACTTCTTGTGTCATTTTATAACGTTGTCTAAGTACGCTGGCACCAACATACGCGCATATTTCTATAACGTCTTGTATATTTAAGCCATTATATTGGCTTTTAGCTTGCATTAGGGTATCTAAATCTTTTAGAATTAGATCTTGAATGTCCATTTGGCTCATTTTTGTATCAATTTTTACAAAAATACAATTATTTTCCTTCTTTTTGGTATTTTTTATGTTGTTTTACTTAAAAAAAGTACACAATGTTTAAATAATATTATGTTAAATTGAAATGTAAATTACTTGTTTTCAGATGTTTATTTTTGTATGAGTACGTTTTATTTATTAGGTTCAATAAAAAATATTTTTTTTTAGATTTAAAACAAGATATTAGAAACACTGTTTTTTGTAATGAATTATGAATAAATATTGTAATGTTTTGTAATATTTTTACTAAATATTATACTAAAATTGTTATAAAATTGTTAATATTAATAACTGAAATTTTAGAAAAATATAAAATGAGCTTATGAAAAAAATACTATTTATTTTTGTGCTTGCTTTCTGTATTCTTTCTTGTGGTAAAAAAGGATGTGAAAGTTTACAATCCAAATACGAATCACAACCCGAAGCGGTAAAAGAGATTCGTACAGCAGATTTTGCTCTTAAAGACGTGTTAACCACAGCAAATAGTTCTTCAATTAAAAGAATTGAATATTATAGCTGTGATGGAAATCAAGGATATTTAATTGTTTACAACCTTTCGGGCGATGTAAAACTGCATCGCGATGTACCCGTTTCTATTTGGGAAGGATTAAAATCGTCCGAATTTATGCGTAACTATTATAACGATAACATTAAAGACGAATATCCTTACTAAAAACAAATAAGCAACCAATCTACTTCAGATTGGTTTTTTATTGCCTTAAAAACCATTGATAATCATTAGTTTTTTTTAACTTGCCTACTTATATTTGTAATATTCAAATAAAAATATGGAAGTTAAATTAAATAAACCTATCTGCTTTTTTGATTTAGAAACCACCGGAATTGAAGTGGCGAAAGACAGAATTGTAGAAATATCAATATTAAAAGTTTTTCCAAACGGAAATAAAGAATGTAAAACTTGGCTGGTTAATCCAGAACGTAGCATTCCTGCCCGAGCATCCGAAATTCACGGTATTACTGACGAAAAAGTGGCAAACGAGCCAACCTTTAAACAATTGGCACCTCAAATATATGCCATGATTAAAGATTCAGATTTGGCAGGATTTAATTCCGACCGATTTGATATCCCGTTATTGGTTGAAGAATTGTTGCGTGCTGATATTGATTTTGATATGAAAAACTGCGTAACGGTTGATGTGCAAACTATTTTTCATAAAAAAGAAGAACGAACCTTATCTGCAGCCTATAAATTTTATTGCGATAAAAATTTAGACAATGCCCATTCTGCAGCAGCAGATACCGAAGCAACGTACGAAATTTTTAAAGCGCAATTACAACGTTACGACGATTTACCCAAAGATATTAAAGCTCTTTCAGAATATACAACTCGTAAAAAAGCTGTTGATTTTGCAGGTTTTATTGTGTTGAATGAAGATGGACAAGAAATTTTTTCGTTTGGTAAGCACAAAGGTAAATTGGTTGATGAAGTTTTAGAAACCGAACCGGGCTATTTTGGGTGGATTCAAAATGCTGATTTTCCATTATATACCAAAAAAGTTTTAACCGGAATTAAATTACGTAAACTAAGTACAAAGTTATAAACGCAACATGAAAATTATTTGTATTGGCCGCAATTATGTAGATCATATTGAGGAGTTAAAAAACGAACGTCCAACCGATCCGGTGGTGTTTTTAAAACCAGATACGGCAATTTTACCTAAACAGTTTCCTTTTTACATCCCAGAATTCTCAACCGATGTACATTATGAGGTAGAATTGGTGCTTAAAGTTAGTAAAGTAGGTAAATATATTGACCAAAAATTTGCTCGTAATTATTATAACGAAGTTGGTTTAGGAATTGATTTTACTGCGCGTGATTTGCAAGCGCAACTTAAAGCCAAAGGTTTACCTTGGGAAAAAGCCAAAGGATTTGACGGATCTGCTGTTTTAGGTAATTTTATGCCAATTTCAGATTACGATGCCCTACAAAATTTAGATTTTGAATTGCATAAAAACGAGCAAGTGGTGCAAAAAGGCAACGCAAACCATATGATTTGGAATTTTGACGAAATTGTAGCCTACGTATCGCAATTCTTTACATTAAAAACCGGTGATTTAATTTTTACAGGAACTCCAGCTGGTGTTGGTCCTGTAGCCGCTGGCGATGTATTAGAAGGATTTATAAAAAATGAAAAACAATTCAGATTAAACATCAAATAAATGCCTTTAAACTATAATTTATCTAAAGTTTACGAACTTTCTGACAATGATAATGAATTTGCAGTAACCATTGTAAGTTTATTTTTAGACGAAGTTCCAGCCGAGGTGAAAATGATAAAAGCCGGAATCGAGAATAAAGATTACCAACAAGTTTATCAAGCCGCACATAAAATAAAGCCAACTTTAGATTTGTTGTGCATGTACCTGGCTTATGAAGCCAATTTAAAAATCATGAATTGGACCAAAGCCGAAGGGCAAAAAAAAGAAATTATAGAAGTTTACAAAGAGCTAAAACAATTTGTAGATGATACAGCAAAAGAAATAAAAAAAGATTTTAATTTATAATACCAACAGCTTTATTTAGTTATAAAGCTGTTATTTTTTATATATGAAAGCAGCCGTTGTAACCATAGGAGATGAAATTTTAATTGGTCAAATTGTTGATACCAATAGCGCATTTATTGCCAAACAATTAGATGAATTGGGTTTTCAAGTTGTAGAAGTTCTTTCTATAGCCGATCAAGAACAAGCTATTGTAAATATGTTACAAAGCTACCAAAATAAAGTAGATTTAGTAGTAATTACCGGTGGATTAGGGCCAACCAAAGATGATATAACCAAAAAAACAATATGTAAATTTTTTAATGATGATTTGGTGCTTAATCAAGAGGTTTTAACGCATGTAACCCGTTTGTTAGAAGATTTTTATAACCGTCCGGTTTCCGAAATTAACAAGCAACAAGCCTTGGTTCCAAGTCGAGCAAAAATACTTTTTAATAAAGTTGGTACTGCACCCGGAATGATTTTGCAGAATAATAAAACTTTTTTTGTATCTTTGCCGGGCGTTCCATTTGAGATGAAGTATATCGTTGAAAATGAACTAAAACCTTGGGTCATTACAAATTTTGATGCATTCTATAATGTTCATCAAACTATAATAACGCAAGGTGTTGGAGAAAGCTTGCTGGCCGAGCGTATAGCAAACTGGGAAAATAATTTACCACCTGCTATAAAATTAGCCTATTTACCAAGTCCAGGAATGGTTAAACTGCGTTTATCTAGTTCCGGAAATGATAAACAAGCAATTGAACAATCAATTTCCAATCAAGTAAGTATGCTAGCCTTGATTATTGGAGATTGTATAATAAGTTATGATGAACAGCTTCCACTACCACATCAAATTTATTTATTGCTCAAATCCAAAAAACAAACTATTGCCGTAGCAGAAAGTTGTACGGGAGGTAAATTGGCAACTTGTTTTACAGAAATTCCAGGAATTTCTAGCGTTTTTAAAGGGGGTGTAATAACTTATGCAACCGATTCAAAAGTAAACTTGTTGGGTGTTTCTCAGGATACGATTTTAGAGCAGTCAGTAGTAAGCGCTCAAGTTGCCGAACAAATGGCAACGCAAGCAAAAAATAAGTTTCAAACCGATTACGCTATTGCTAGCACGGGTAATGCAGGGCCTTTAAAAGGCGATTCGGATGCAGAGGTAGGAACTGTCCACATCGGAATTGCAACACCACACGGGACATTTAGCGAAAAATTTATGTTTGGACAACCAAGAGAAAAAGTAGTGAAATCAGCTGTTAACAAGGCGTTAGAATTAGTTTACAAAGAATTAATTAAAAAAAACAATTAATATTTTTGTGAAATAAAAATAATTTTGCTTTATTTGCACCCTGATTTTGAATAACGTATTAAAGATAATAATAATGTCAAGAGTTTGTGAATTAACAGGTAAAAGAGCAATGGTTGGTAACAACGTTTCTCACGCAATGAACAAAACAAAAAGAAAGTTCAGCGTTAACTTATTCAAGAAACGTTTTTATATTGCTGAAGAAGATAGATGGGTAACTTTAAAAGTTTCTGCTTCTGCTTTAAAAACTATTAATAAAAAAGGTATTGTAGCTGCATTAAAAGATGCAAAAGCTAACGGAATTGTTAAATAATTTCTGTAACCTATAATAATATAAATTACAATGGCAAAGAAAAGTAAAGGTAATAGAATCCAAGTGATTTTAGAATGTACTGAACATAAAGCATCAGGTGTTGCTGGAACTTCAAGATACATCACTACTAAAAATAAAAAGAATACTCCAGATAGATTAGAGATTAAAAAATTTAATCCTATTTTAAAAAGAGTAACTGTTCATAAAGAAATTAAATAATTGTAAGTCATGGCAAAGAAATCCGTAGCAACGTTACAGACTAATTCTAAAAGATTAACGAAAGCAATTAAAATGGTAAAATCACCTAAAACTGGTGCTTATACTTTCGTTGAAGCTGTTATGGCTCCAGAATTAGTAGATCAATTCCTAAAAAATAAATAATTTTAGCGATATATACTAAAAAACCAACTTATATAAGTTGGTTTTTTTTTGTTTAAAAGAAATGCGTTGCTTAATAACAACGCATTTTATTATTTATTACGATTTATTTTTTCTTGAATAATTTTTATTTCATCTCGTAGTTTGGCGGCTTGCATAAAATCTAAATCTTTAGCTGCTTTTTCCATTGCTTTCTTTTTCTGCTTGATAACTTTTTCTAAGTCAGAATTTTCTAAATATTCGGCATCTGGTTCTGCCGCAGTTCGAATTAATTCTGTTTCTTGATATAAACGATCAATATCTTTACTGGCATTAGATTTTCCTAAGGTATTGTCTTGAATAACCTTATTTAAAGCTTGTGGTACCTTTCCGTGTGCTTCGTTATATTTAATTTGCTTTTCACGGCGGTAATTGGTTTCGTCAATTGTTTTTTGCATGCTATCGGTAATTTTATCAGCATACATTATGGCCATTCCATTTACGTTACGCGCAGCACGACCTACGGTTTGGGTAAGCGAACGAGCGCTACGTAAAAAGCCTTCTTTATCGGCATCTAAAATTGCAACTAAAGAAACTTCGGGTAAATCTAATCCTTCGCGCAGTAAGTTAACTCCAATAAGTACATCAAAAATACCTTTACGTAAGTCTTGCATTATTTCTACGCGTTCTAACGTATCAATATCCGAATGGACGTAACGACAGCGAATCCCAACTTTGTCAAAAAACTTTGCCAATTCTTCGGCCATGCGTTTGGTTAATGTGGTTACTAAAACGCGTTCATCTTTTTCTGCACGTACCTGAATTTCATCAATTAAATCATCAATTTGATTTTGTGATGGGCGGACTTCAATAATAGGATCTAATAGTCCGGTTGGGCGAATAACTTGTTCTACATAAACGCCCTCGGTTTGTTTTAACTCATAATCTGCCGGTGTTGCAGAAACATAAATAACTTGATTTTGTAATGATTCAAATTCTTCAAACTTTAATGGGCGGTTGTCCATTGCCGCTGGTAATCGGAATCCGTATTCAACTAAGTTTTCTTTTCGAGATCGGTCACCGCCGTACATAGCATGAACTTGAGAAACGGTTACGTGCGATTCGTCAATCACCATCAAATAATCTTCCGGAAAATAATCTAACAAACAGAATGGGCGCGTACCTGGTAAACGACGATCTAAATAGCGCGAATAATTTTCGATGCCCGAGCAATATCCCAATTCTCGAATCATTTCTAAATCAAAATTGGTACGTTCTTCTAAACGTTTTGCTTCTAAATGTTTACCAATAGATTTAAAATAATCTACTTGCTTAACCATATCTTGCTGAATTTCCCAAATTGCGGTTTGCAGCACATCGGGCGAGGTAACAAACATATTTGCTGGGTAAATATTTAGACGATCGTATTTTTCTATTACTTTATTCGTAACGCGATCAATGGCTTCAATTTCTTCAATTTCATCTCCAAAAAAATGAATACGAAACGGATCATCTGCATAAGCTGGAAAAATTTCTACAGTATCTCCTTTAATTCTAAAAGTTCCAGGAGTAAATTCGGCTTGCGTGCGCGAATATAAACTTTGAACCAATTTATGTAGCAATTGCGTACGAGCAATAACTTGATCTTTATGAATAGAAATTACATTTTTCTGAAATTCTATGGGGTTACCAATCCCGTATAAACAAGAAACTGATGCAATTACTACAACATCACGGCGCCCAGATAATAGGGCAGATGTGGTGCTTAATCGCATTTTTTCTAACTCTTCATTAATAGATAAATCTTTTTCTATATAAACTCCGGTAACCGGAATGTAAGCTTCGGGTTGGTAATAATCGTAGTACGAAACAAAATATTGCACCGAATTATTGGGTAAAAAGCTTTTAAATTCGGTATATAATTGGGCTGCTAATGTTTTATTGTGTGCTAAAATTAGCGTTGGTTTGTTAACTTGTTCAATAACATTAGCAATGGTAAAAGTTTTTCCTGAACCCGTAACGCCTAATAAGGTTTGATATTTTTCGTCATTTAATATCCCTTCGCTAAGTTTTTGAATAGCTTGCGGTTGGTCACCCGTAGGTTTATAGTCCGAAACAACTTGAAATTTCATGTTTTTATTTTTTACAAAATTACAAAAATATACGCGCAATCGGAATGTGAAATTAATCCTTACATTCCATAATAATCAGCTTGCCCTTGGTAATGGTAATTTCTACAAAATCGGTTTGAATAACAGCATTGCTGCTTCCGGTTCTAACGCCCAATTCTAAATCTTCGTTTTCTAAATTGTACGCCAAGTTTTTAGTGGTAATGCCTTCAACCTTACCAATAGGAAGTAAAGAAACAATGGTTTGTTGTGCCAGCATTTTTTTAAAGGATTTGTATTGATCGATGCAATAAATTTTAGAATATTCATCAAGCAATTCAATAGCAACCGCATCATTATATTTCGCTAATGAAGAAATGTTGTTAAATGTATGATCCATTCTTTTACCTGTTAAACCTAAACCTGTAATTTGGGTTATGTTTTTAGAAAGTAAAAATTCAATGCCTTTCTCAAAATCTGTTTTTTCCTGATCTGGAGTATGAATAATTTCTAGATTGTTGTATTTTTTTTGCCAAATTTCGGCATCAAAGGCACGATCAAAATCGCCCAATAATCCATCTGGATTTTTTTTGGTTTCAAATAAATGATAATTGGTAATAGCGCTGTCTAAAACCAAGCAATAATCAAAATTTAATAAATTTATTTTTTTGTTGAATAAAATGCCTAAATCACCGTTGCCAATAATTACGGCATTTTTTAATTCATTTTGTTTCATATAGGTTTGTACGTTTGTTGCTTATTCTACCGTAATTACTTTGTGAATGGTATTTTGTAAACTAAAAAATCCGAGCGGATAATTTTCAGAATCGGTTTGGTTGATAATGTTTCCGCGAATTTCGCCCATGGGTGGAGCAAATGGATTACCTGCGTTTTGCGAAGTTGATAATATTTTTTCCATGTATAAATAATAAGCTTTAGAAACTTCAGAAAAATAAATATCAAAACTTTCTCCGGGTTTAATTTTTTCTTCGGTATCTGAGTCGGAATCCGAATCGATAATGATAAAGTTCATTAAATTCCCGTTGCTAAAAATATCATTTTGCAAACCAAATTTTATTTTATTGTCAAGCGCATCAATAAGCTGGTAATAATTTTCCTGATCTGGATTGTCCTGAAACCATATTTTAAATTCATAACTTTCGCCAAATAAACCGCCATTATCTTTCTGATCTACTCGCACAATTTCTGGCGTATTAAAAAAGTTTGCTTCGCTTACGTACGTTTGCCCTTCTGTTATAACAAATAATTGATAACGGGTATTTAATTGCATGGTAAAAGCCAAATTGCTGTATGAACCGTTTTGTTGTAAATCAACAAATTCATACGCATTACCTAATTCATCTTCAATCCAAATTTTTCCATCTAAAACCGGATCGTAATCTGCTGCGTAAAAACCAACGGTTTTACTTAGTTTAATTACCTGTGGTTTATTTGGGTTGGCTGCATCGTAATATAAATTGGCATCTATAACCAATTTTGCAGGTGCTGTATCTAAATCAACTTCAACAACTTCTTCGCAGCTGGTAAACAGAAATCCGAAACATAGGATAAGTAAAGAAATATATTTTTTCATGATTTAAAACTTAAAGTTATAAGTAACGCTTGGAATTACTCCAAAAATAGATAATTTAACCGCCTCGGTTTTGCCTCTAAAATCTTCATTTTCTCTAAATGAAATGGATGCTGCATTTTTACGATTGTAAATGTTGTAAATACCAAAGGTCCATTCGCTTTGGAAATTTTTGTTATCGCTTTTTGGTTTGTACGTAGCTGCAATATCTAAATGATGGTAAACCGGTAAGCTGTTTTGGTTGCGTTTGCCGTATCTGGGCACAACAATGCCCTGAAATTCGTATTTACCAACGGGGTAGGTTACCGGCCTACCGCTTTGTAGTACAAAATTTGCATTAAAGCTCCATTTTTCATTGTATTGGTAATTTGCTACAACCGATAAATCGTGTAAACGATCGTGCGGGGTTCTGTACCATTCACCATTGTTTATTCCGGGTTCTAAATTAGTTCGGCCTTTGGTTTGCTGTTCTGACTTAGCCAGTGTGTACGAAATCCATCCGGTAAAACGTCCTAGGTTTTTACGAAATAAAACTTCTAATCCGTACGATCGGGTATGCCCATTTAATAAAACGCGTTCAATATTTCGGTTTCCTATTAAGTTAGCGCCATCAATATAATCCAATCTGTTTTTACCTGTTTTGTAATAGGTTTCAATTTCTAAGGAATAAGCATTATCTTTTAAATTGGTAAAATAACCTAATGCATACTGATCTATTAATTGTGGTTTTATAAAATTACCGCTCGGTGCCCAAATATCTAACGGCGTTGCAGCCGTTGTGTTAGAAATTAAATGAATGTATTGCACCATGCGGTTGTAACTTGCTTTTACCGATTGGTTGTCATTAATTATATAACTTAAGGCTGCACGAGGTTCTAAATTATTAAATTGATCGATTACTTGATTGGAATTGTATTTTATTGCTCCAATGGGATTTGCTTCTCCGTAAGTATTTGTTGACGGATCGTAAACAACTGCTTGGTTGTTTTCGTATTGCTCTACAACTTCAGGACCTATTCTAAAAAAAGAACTCCAACGTAATCCATAATTAACCTTAAATTTTTTAAATACAGAATGTTCTAATTCGGCATAAAAGGCATTTTCTAACGCTCTTTTATCAGGAATTTTATAATAATTAATTTGCGAATCGGGTTGGTCGGGTGTTATTACGCCGGGATTAAAGTTGTAATACGTGGTGTTTATTCCGTATTTTAAAGAAACATCGTCCGACAAATAATTTTCTAGATCCCATTTGTAGGCATAATTTGTAATGCCCGATTTCCAATTGAAACCTACCAGGTTGATGTTTAAATTGTAAACATAATCTGAATATATTAAAGCCATTTTAGATTTCATATCGTCAGAAAAGTTAGAATTCCAATTTAAATTTAATATGGTATTGCCATAATCATTTTTAAACGAATCACTGAACTGAAAAACATCGCGACCAAAATAGGTTGTAAAAGACAGGTTATTGTTTTTATTTATCTTATGATTCAACTTACCGTTTAAATCATAAAAATATACTGAATTGTCGTTGTCGGATAGCTTTAAAAATAAGTGGGCATAGGAAACACGACCGGCAACTAAAAATGAGGTTTTGTCTTTTTTAATTGGACCTTCTAACAACAAACGGCTAGATAATAAACCAATGCCACCGTTACCATGAAATTTTTTATCACTTCCGCTACGCTGATTAATATCTAAAACGGACGAGCCGCGCCCACCAAATCGAGCAGGAATTCCTCCTTTATATAATTTAATATCTCGAATAGCATCGGTATTAAAAGCCGAAAAGAAACCGTATAAATGAGAAGAATTGAATAACGGTGCCTGATCTACTAAAATTAAGTTCTGATCCGATCCGCCACCGCGAACGTTAAAACCAGAAGTTCCTTCGCCCGAATTGGTAACACCAGGTAATTGTAGCAGTGCATTAATTAAATCGGGTTCACCTAAAACAACCGGAATTTGTTTTATTTCGGCTGCGGTAAGCTTATTAACCGACATTTCTGGCCTTTCAATATTGGTTTTTGTAGCCGTTGCATCAATCACAACTTCATCAAGTTCAGAAATTACAGGATTTAAAAAAGGTTTTTAATCTCATTAGTAACAAGTTCTATAGAGATTGGAGTAAATTCATATTCTGGATGATAAATTTCTAAGGTATAATTACCTTTTTTAGCATCTAATTTATAGTTTCCAAATTTATCTGTGTCTGTTGCGTAGGATATTAATCCCTCGATTGTCAGGTAAATACCTACATTATTAATTGGCTTTCCAGTTTCAGCATCTGTTACTTTGCCTTGCAATGTAACTTTTTGCGCATAAAGTAATGGACCAATTGTTACTAACAACAGTACAAGTACGTGTTTCATTTTATTTTTTGTTTGTTACTATAAACTCTTTTTTTGCATTTAAAGTACAACGTTATAAAAACATTTGTGGTTATAGCTAGTTTTTTAATAGATGCGAATAAAAAAAGCCTAATAAATTATTTAGGCTTTAAATAGTTTTATTCTTGTATTATTCTATAAAGGCATGAACAGCTAATTCATACGATTTTAACCCAAAACCTACAATTACGCCTTTGCAAGCTGCAGAAAGGTAAGAATGATGTCTAAAAGATTCGCGACCAAACGTATTTGAAATGTGCACTTCAATTACTGGAGTAGTAATTGCTTTTATCGCATCGCCTAAAGCTATAGATGTGTGCGTGTAGCCACCAGCATTTAAAATAATTCCGTCGTAAGTAAAACCAACTTCATGTATTTTATTAATTAATTCTCCTTCAATATTACTTTGGTAATAATTAAAATTTACGCTAGGAAATTTTTTTTCAATCTCTGCAAAAAAATCAGTGAACGTAAAAGCACCGTAAATTTCTGGTTCGCGTTTACCCAATAAATTTAGGTTTGGGCCATTTAAAATTAATATTCTCATACTACAATTGTTTCTAACACGAATTTACAATATTAATTGATGTGATAAATAAAAAAATAATGTAAGATATTGATTACAAAAAAATCTTATTTTTTGCTAAAATGTATTAAAAAGTACTTTTTTTTTCAAAATGATGCAATTTCCCATTTTAACAAGCGTTAGTTAGGTATAAAAAAATTAATATCATGAAAAAACAAATTTTAGCATTAGCAGCTGTAGCATCTTTTGGTTTTGCAGCTCAAGCACAAGAAGTAGCACCTTCATATGGTTTCTCAGAAGGAAATATTTTAATTGAAGGAAATGTATCTTTCAATTCTTCAAAAGACAAAGCAAATGATTTTAAAACAAACAGTTTTTCTTTCACACCTCAAGTAGGTTATTTTTTAAATGATAAATTTGCTGCAGGGGTTTATTTTGATCTTCTAACTGCAAAAAATCCATATAATTCTTTAACAGAAAGATATGATGCTGGAAAGCAAAATGATTTTAATGTAGGAATTTTTGGACGTTATTATTTTTTAGAGGCTGGTAAGCGTTTTAAATTCTACGGACAAGCAAAAGTAGGATATGCTCATCAACAATTTAAACCAGAAGCAGGTGGTAAATCAAAGTCAAATGGCGTTAATGCTGGATTAGATTTAGGAGTAAACTACTTTGTTACTCAAAAAATTGCTGTAAATTTTGGTTTTGCGAATTTACTTGAGTTTAATTCAACTAAACCAGACGGTGGACAAGCACAAAATAACTTTAGCTTAAACTTAAACAAGTTTAATAATCCGTTTGATACACCAACATTTGGTTTAACATTTGTATTTTAATTAATTTTAATAGAAATATTTATCAAATAAAAAAAGCCTTGAACAATGTTCAAGGCTTTTTTTGTTGTTGTGGGGAGAGCAGGATTCGAACCTGCGAAGACATAGTCAGCAGATTTACAGTCTGCCCTCGTTGGCCGCTTGAGTATCTCCCCGGCACGAACGTAATAAATACGTTTTTCTTTCAATAAATAATTTTGTGGGGAGAGCAGGATTCGAACCTGCGAAGGTGAAAACCAGCAGATTTACAGTCTGCCCTCGTTGGCCGCTTGAGTATCTCCCGCGCGAACGTATAAATACGTTTTTCTTTCAATAAATAATTTCGTGGGGAGAGCAGGATTCGAACCTGCGAAGACATAGTCAGCAGATTTACAGTCTGCCCTCGTTGGCCGCTTGAGTATCTCCCCGCACGAACGTAATAAATACGTTTTTATTTCAATAAATAATTTTGTGGGGAGAGCAGGATTCGAACCTGCGAAGGTGAAAACCAGCAGATTTACAGTCTGCCCTCGTTGGCCGCTTGAGTATCTCCCCAACTCGTACAAACAAAGTTGTTATTTGTTAATACGGGTGCAAATATAGAATTGTTTTTTCTAGTTTACAAGCTGTTTTTAAATAAAAAAAAGTATATTTTTTAAGTGTTTGATATGTAGTTATATAAAAAACAAACAATTTAATAACGAGGTTTTAAATTTTAAAAATAGCGGCGAAAAATAATATTTTCCGCCGCTATTTTCTTTATCTAATTTAAACTTTTATTGAGTTTTAAGGATGTGTTTTTTATCCCGCTAATTCCATTTTCAATATTTATAAAGTTATGAATTCCATTTTTCTTTAAAAATGAGGCTGCAATTATAGATCGATACCCGCCAGCGCAATGTAAATAAAAAGGAATAGATGGAATTATGCTTGAGGATTCTTGTAAAATATCTAAAGGAATATTTAAGGCTCCAGCTATATGCTCCTCACTAAACTCTGTAGGTTTACGTACATCTACAATTGGTGCATTTGATGTGTTTTTTTCAAAATTTTCTGGAGAAATAGATGTAATGCTTTCAATTTGTTCTCCTGCCTTTACCCAAGCTTCAATTCCTCCTTCTAAATAACCTAAGCTATTATCAAAACCGATGCGAGATAATCGAGTTAAAGTTTCTATTTCTTTGTTTTCAGGAATCACTAAAACTAATTTTTGATTGGTGTTTTTTAATAAAGCACCAACCCATGGAGCAAACGCTCCGTGTAAACCAATAAAAATAGATCCGGGAATATGAGCTTCGCTAAAATCGGTTTCGTGACGAACATCTAAAATAAGTACATCTTCATCTTTGCAATATTCCTTAAATAAATTCACGTTTAATGGTACATAACTTTTGCTTAATACAGTATCTAAATTTGTATAACCGTTACTATTTAATAAAACATTTTGAGGAAAGTAAGCTGGCGGAGTAGTTAAACCTTGTAAAACTTCGGTTATAAATTCAGCTTCCGTCATGTTAGCACGTAAAGCATAATTAGTTTTTTTCTGATTACCTAACGTATCAGTAGTTTCTTTACTCATATTTTTACCACAAGCTGATCCAGCCCCGTGATTGGGATAAACAATAAGATTATCTGCCAATGGCATTATTTTATTACGAAGGGAATGGTATAAATGAGAAGCTAAAACTTCTTGAGTTAATTCGGGGATTAAGTTTTGAGCCAAATCTGGACGACCAACATCACCAATAAAAAGCGTATCTCCGGTTATTAATCCGTGCGTATTGTTGTTTTCATCAATTAATAAATAACACGTACTTTCTAATGTATGCCCCGGAGTATGAATGACTTTAATTTGATATTTGCCAACGTTAAAAACTTGTCCATCGGTTGCTACAATGGCATCAAAATTTGGTTTTGCTGTTGGTCCATAAACAATTTTGGCTCCTGTTTTTTGGGCTAAATCTAAATGACCTGAAACAAAGTCGGCATGAAAATGGGTTTCAAAAACATATTTTATATGCGCCTGATCTTTGTTGGCTCTGTTAATGTAATCTTGTACTTCACGTAACGGGTCAAAAACGGCTGCTTCTCCGTTGCTCTCAATATAATACGCGGCATGTGCTAAACAGCCCGTATAAATTTGTTCAATTTTCATCTTTTACACTTTTAGTAAGTTAATCATTTCTTTTATGAATATGATTATAGAAAGTGTTAGTACGAAATACCCAAACATGCGTTTTAATTGCCCGTCTTTTAAAAATCGACTTAAAAAAATACCAAGGTTAATACCAATAATGCTTAGTAAAGTAAATTTTAACAGAAAAAACCAATCAATGCTTACGTTTTGTACATCGCCTAAAAATCCGATAATCGAATTCATTGAAATAATAAATAACGAGGTTGCAACCGCATTTCTCATTGAAATCTGAGTAAAGTAAATTAAGGCAGGGGTTATTAAAAATCCACCGCCAGCACCTACTAAACCTGTTGCACAACCAATTACAAAGTTAATAGGTATTAAGAACCAAAAAGATGATTTTTGTCGTGGTGTATCTGTTGTTTTTTTCTTAACCTTTATCATGGATAAGGCTGCCAAAAACATAATGGTAGCAAAAAATAAGATTAAAAATAAATCTTTCGTGATTACAAATTTGCCAGATTTATATATAATTTCTGGAATTACAGGTACAATATATTTGCGAGTTAAATAAACCGCAGTAAAAGAAGGTATGGCATATATAAAGCCAAGCTTTATATTAATCAAGTTTTTGGTGTAGTTAATAAAACTTCCAAAAGTTGAGGTTGTCCCTACAATAAATAAGGAATATGCAGACGCAATTACTGGGTTAATACCTAAAATATAGATTAATAATGGCACGGTAATAATAGAACCACCGCCTCCGGTAAGTCCTAAAATAACACCAATAAAAATAGCACCTATATATCCAAGTATTTCCATAAATTAATTAAAGCTAGCTAGTAATAATAAAAGCCACCCTAAAAGTAAGCATAATCCTCCTAATGGCGTTATGGGACCTAAAATTTTTATCTTTTTTCCAAAAGTTGCGCTTAAACACAAACCGTAAATACTGAATGAAAATAAAAATACTCCAATAATAAGCAATGCTGAAGCGTAATTTGAATACGTGTTGCTATAATCTAAAAGTTGGCTTAATAAAACAAGTGCTAAAGCGTGGTACATTTGGTAACGTACACCGGTTTCAAAACTAACTAACAATTCGGGCGTCATGAATTTTTTTAATAAATGCGCACCAAAAGCACCAAAACAAATAGCTAAGGCACCAAAAATAATTCCAAAATTTAAAGTTATAACTTCCATTAAAAATATCTTTTTGTAAATGTAATATAAACTAAAGGCTTAAAGCAAGAATTCGATATTTTAAAATTGTATTTTTGTAGCATGATTCGAAAAAAATATACGAAAGAAAATTTTTTTAAACATACCTATTGCATTTTTGATGAACGCGATTTTGCCGAGATCGAAAATGTAAAACATAATTATTCTAGCCATTCTGGTTCTAAATATATTTTTGTAACCCATGGTGTTTATCGCATTTCTAACCATTGGGGTAGGGTGGCCAATTGCCGCTGGCGTTTAAATACATTAGATAAAAAATCACAACAAGTAAAACTTGGTTTTGCGTTGTGGAGTAGTTTTTATCCTAATAACGAAGATCAAAATATTTTTTTTATTTGTTTCGATGCCGTTAACCAAACCTATACGTTTAAACATTTTTTTGAGGCCAATCCGGCCGATAAACATATTTTTAGAACAGCGGCGCAAACTGCAAAAGTTTTAAAAGATATTAAAGAAGTGCTAGAAACCAAACAATGGGCTAAACATTTAAAACACGATAATTACGAGGCGCTAAAAAAACAAGTGCTTAACGATTTAATTACAACCAATTTAAGTTTTATAGAAATTAAACGACAATATTTATAATGGGACGCAGAAACGAAACCAATCGATTGGCTCATAAAAAAAAGGTTGATCAAAAAAAAACGCGTGAACAAGAAGCGCAACAAGCTCGTAAAGAAAAACTAAAACAAATTATAGCACAACATAATACAAATACCGATGCATAAAAATTTTGACATTTTAAAAGAAGAAGTTCAGGCTGTTATTGATCACATTGGCAAACGCGAAACCATTCAAGCAACAGCAAAACATATTGAAGCGCATGAAATATTAGATGAGTTAATAGATTTTGTAACCGAAGATGCCGAACTTATTCAGGTAAGTTATTACCAAGTTTTATTAAATCAACTTCATCAAAAAATTCAAGAACTAAAAGCAAAACCGTAATTTTTAATGCGGTTTTTTTTTGTGCCAAAAAATTATTGCTTTTTTAAAAATTTCATATCTTCTATTTTTTTAAGTTTTTATTAACTGATTTTTTGTTCATTGTGTTATTTTGTGAATAATTTGTTAATCAATTCAAATGTAAATTCTGTAATTTTTAACCTTTATATAAATTGATAATGATTAATTTAAAAAATTAACAACATTTTTGTGCTCTTATATTAATAAATAGCAGGTAATACTGTTAATACTATAAAAATGACCGTTTTGAATAAAAAATAGTTTAACTAAAGTTTTATTTCCCGCTGGTTTTAAAGATAACTTTGTAAGTGTTCTTTTTAAAAATTTTGAAAATGAGTACCATTCCATCTTATGTATTCGGAAATTCTGATATCCCATTACTGGGCGAAACCATTGGTTACAATCTAAAAAATACAGTAAAAAAATATCCAAATCAAACCGCACTTATTGTAGTGCATCAAAATATTCAATTTACTTACCAACAATTCTGGGATTATACCACGCAAATTGCTAAAGGTTTGGTGGCAGCCGGAATTCAGAAAGGAGATCGAGTTGGAATTTGGGCACCAAATTGCTACGAATGGGTAGTTATTCAATATGCAACTGCACGAATCGGAGCTATTTTAGTAAACCTAAACCCGGCATATCGCAGCCAAGATTTGCTGTATGTTTTAAATCAAAGTAAAATGAAACTTATTGTCTCTGCTTTAAAATTTAAAACTAGTAATTACAAGCAAATGCTTACTAAAGTAAAGCGCAAGGCTGAATATTTAGAGCAAACGGTATTTTTAGATCAAGATTGGGAAAATCTTAAAAAGCAAGGCGAATCTATTTCAGAACAAGAATTAGAACAAATTGAAGCAACTATTCAGTTTGACGAACCAATCAACATTCAATATACATCTGGAACTACTGGTTTTCCTAAAGGCGTAACTTTATCGCACCATAACGTGTTAAATAATGGTTATTTTATTGGCGAACGTTTGCGTTATACCAATCAAGATATTGTTTGTATTCCGGTGCCATTTTTTCACTGTTTCGGAATGGTAATTGGTAATATGGCTTGTACTACACACGGATCAACCATGGTAATTCCAGGCGATAATTTTAATCCAGCGGATGCGCTGCAAGCTGTACAAACTTACAAATGTACCTCTTTATATGGCGTGCCAACTATGTTTATTGCTGAGCTGCAATTACCTAATTTTGCTGATTACGATTTAACATCGTTACGTACCGGAGTAATGGCAGGATCGCCATGTCCGATTGAAGTAATGAAGCAGGTACAATCTAAAATGTATATGAAAGAAGTTTCTATATGTTATGGTATGACCGAAACATCACCCGTTTCAACTCAAACCAAAATTGGTGCTCCGCTCGATAAGCAAGTGCAAACCGTCGGTACGATTCAAGATCATTTAGAAATTAAAATTATAGATCCGGTAACCAAACAAATTGTTCCTCGTGGCGTTCCAGGAGAATTGTGTGTACGCGGTTATTCTGTAATGCTTAAATATTGGGATAACCCCGAAGCAACTGCCGCTGTTATTGATGATGCACGTTGGATGCATACTGGCGATATTGGTGTGATTGATGAAGATGGATATGTTTCTATTACCGGTAGAATTAAAGATATTATTATTCGTGGTGGCGAAAATGTTTCACCGCGCGAAATAGAAGAATTTTTATACACCCATAAAAGTGTTGAAGATGTTCAAGTAATCGGAGTTCCCGATCCAAAATACGGCGAAGCAATTATGGCTTGGATTAAACCCATTGCCGGTTGCAAAGTAACCGAAGACGATTTTATAAACTTCTGTAAAGACCAAATAGCACATTACAAAGTACCTAAGTACTGGAAGTTTGTAGACGGATTCCCGATGACCATTTCAGGCAAAGTGCGTAAAGTAGAAATGCGTGAAATAGCTGTTAAGGAACTCGGATTGTAGTTTTTATTTGTTTTAATTAAAGTCAGGTTTACCTGGCTTTTTTTATTTATGGCGTGTCCCTCGTATCCTCGGGTCGGGCTTTACGCTTTATCTTTTCGGGGCAATTTCAAAAAGCATCGCTTTTTATTACCATAAGCTAGCTCCAAAACACAAAATGTTACCCATTTTTCGCCCCTCAAAGGATACCGCTTCAATCCCTAGCGCGCGCTGCCAACCAAAAAAGTATTTTTTTTGAGGGCTAACCCTTCACAAAATGAACGTTTTAAAAAATAGTTTTTAAAAAGATGCATTTTTATTTGTTTGCGATAAAAAAAAGGTACTATCTTTGCCATCGCAAACAAGGATATATGCCTTGTTTTTTTATCTCAAGTTCATAAACCTATTGTAATCTTCAAAACGCTTTTAAAATCGGCTAAAACCGGTTAAAAAAGAAAAAAAAATATTTTTCTAAAAAAGTTTTGTAAGATTAAAAATAAGTTTTACTTTTGCACTCGCAACTGTGAAAAACACGGGATGCGTTAAAAAAGAAGTAACGATTACGTTCATTGATATATTGAATTGACAGCAAAAAAGTAAGAGAGTAATCTCGTATTAAAGAAAAAAAGACCTAGCAATCGTACAATAATAAAAATATACGATGAAGAGTTTGATCCTGGCTCAGGATGAACGCTAGCGGCAGGCCTAACACATGCAAGTCGAGGGGTAGAAGCAGCTTGCTGCTTTGAGACCGGCGCACGGGTGCGTAACGCGTATGCAACCTACCTTATACTAAGGAATAGCCCAGAGAAATTTGGATTAACGCCTTATGGTGTTTTAGATTGGCATCAATTTACGACTAAAGATTACGGTATAAGATGGGCATGCGTCCCATTAGTTAGTTGGTAAGGTAACGGCTTACCAAGACGATGATGGGTAGGGGTCCTGAGAGGGAGATCCCCCACACTGGTACTGAGACACGGACCAGACTCCTACGGGAGGCAGCAGTGAGGAATATTGGTCAATGGAGGCAACTCTGAACCAGCCATGCCGCGTGCAGGAATAAGGTCCTATGGATTGTAAACTGCTTTTGTATAGGAAGAAACCATCCCTTGCGAGGGGTCTTGACGGTACTATACGAATAAGGATCGGCTAACTCCGTGCCAGCAGCCGCGGTAATACGGAGGATTCGAGCGTTATCCGGAATCATTGGGTTTAAAGGGTCCGTAGGCGGCCTAGTAAGTCAGTGGTGAAAGTTTGCAGCTTAACTGTAAAATTGCCATTGAAACTGCTGGGCTTGAATTTTTGTGAAGTAACTAGAATATGTAGTGTAGCGGTGAAATGCATAGATATTACATGGAATACCAATTGCGAAGGCAGGTTACTAACAAAGTATTGACGCTGATGGACGAAAGCGTGGGTAGCGAACAGGATTAGATACCCTGGTAGTCCACGCCGTAAACGATGGATACTAGTTGTTCGGTTTTCGGACTGAGTGACTAAGCGAAAGTGATAAGTATCCCACCTGGGGAGTACGAACGCAAGTTTGAAACTCAAAGGAATTGACGGGGGCCCGCACAAGCGGTGGAGCATGTGGTTTAATTCGATGATACGCGAGGAACCTTACCAGGGCTTAAATGTAGATTGACGTATTTGGAAACAGATATTTCTTCGGACAATTTACAAGGTGCTGCATGGTTGTCGTCAGCTCGTGCCGTGAGGTGTCAGGTTAAGTCCTATAACGAGCGCAACCCCTGTCGTTAGTTGCCATCGAGTGATGTCGGGAACTCTAACGAGACTGCCAGTGTAAACTGCGAGGAAGGTGGGGATGACGTCAAATCATCACGGCCCTTACGTCCTGGGCCACACACGTGCTACAATGGCCGGTACAGTGAGCAGCCACTACGCGAGTAGGAGCGAATCTACAAAACCGGTCACAGTTCGGATCGGAGTCTGCAACTCGACTCCGTGAAGCTGGAATCGCTAGTAATCGGATATCAGCCATGATCCGGTGAATACGTTCCCGGGCCTTGTACACACCGCCCGTCAAGCCATGGAAGCTGGGGGTACCTGAAGTCGGTGACCGCAAGGAGCTGCCTAGGGTAAAACTAGTGACTGGGGCTAAGTCGTAACAAGGTAGCCGTACCGGAAGGTGCGGCTGGAACACCTCCTTTCTAGAGAAGTATTGATAGGTTCAACTTTATATTGAAATTACTCTCGCTGTTAGTTCAAAAATTTATAAGTAAAATACAGAGTCTCGTAGCTCAGCTGGTTAGAGTACTACACTGATAATGTAGGGGTCCCCAGTTCGAGTCTGGGCGGGACTACTATTTTGTTTATAGATAAAAAAAGGAAATTCTAGGGTTGGGTGTTGAGATACTATCAACAAGGATTCAACATTCACATAGAAGAATGGGGGATTAGCTCAGCTGGCTAGAGCGCCTGCCTTGCACGCAGGAGGCCATCGGTTCGACTCCGATATTCTCCACGATTTTAGATAAATATCTAAATAACCGTTCATTGACATATTGCAATAGAAAATACAAACAAAAAGTAGAAAGAAAAAAAATAATTTTTTTACAGTAGAACGCAAGTTCTGTGTAGAAAACTCATACATAAGCAAATTAAGGGCGTATGGGGGATGCCTAGGCTCTCAGAGGCGATGAAGGACGTGATAAGCTGCGAAAAGCTACGGGGATTGGCACACACGAATAGATCCGTAGATATCCGAATGGGGCAACCTGTCTAGTTGAAGACTAGTCACATCGAAAGATGAGCAAACCCGCTGAACTGAAACATCTAAGTAGGCGGAGGAGAAGAAAACAAGAGTGATTCCGTAAGTAGTGGCGAGCGAACGCGGAACAGCCCAAACCAATATTGTTACGGCAATATTGGGGTTGTAGGACCACGATATTTTATGCAAAGCGAATTAGAATAACCTGGAAAGGTTAACCGAAGAGGGTGATAGTCTCGTATAAGTAAGCGATGTAATAGATAGTGGTATCCTGAGTAGGTCGGGGCACGTGAAACCCTGATTGAATTTGCCGGGACCATCCGGTAAGGCTAAATACTCCTGAGAGACCGATAGTGAACCAGTACCGTGAGGGAAAGGTGAAAAGAACCGTGAATAACGGAGTGAAATAGATCCTGAAACCATACGCTTACAAGCGGTCGGAGCCCTTTTATGGGGTGACGGCGTGCCTTTTGCATAATGAGCCTACGAGTTACCGTTGCTGGCAAGGATAAGCACTTTAGGTGTGGATCCGTAGCGAAAGCGAGTCTTAATAGGGCGCTTTAGTCAGTAGTGGTAGACGCGAAACCGTGTGATCTACCCATGGACAGGTTGAAGTTTAGGTAACACTAAATGGAGGACCGAACCCGTTGACGTTGAAAAGTCTTGGGATGATCTGTGGGTAGGGGTGAAAGGCCAATCAAACTCGGAAATAGCTCGTACTCCCCGAAATGCATTTAGGTGCAGCGCTGTTTTAGTTTATTAGAGGTAGAGCTACTGATTGGATGCGGGGGCTTCACCGCCTACCAATTCCTGACAAACTCCGAATGCTAATAAATGTTTTACAGCAGTGAGGGCATGGGTGCTAAGGTCCATGTCCGAGAGGGAAAGAACCCAGACCATCAGCTAAGGTCCCCAAATGTATACTAAGTTGAAAAAACGCGGTTTGTTTGCTTAGACAGCTAGGATGTTGGCTTGGAAGCAGCCATTCATTTAAAGAGTGCGTAACAGCTCACTAGTCGAGCGAACGAGCATGGATAATAATCGGGCATAAGTATACTACCGAAGCTATGGATTTGCGCTAAGCGCAAGTGGTAGGGGAGCATTCTAAACTGGGTTGAAGGTGTACTGTGAGGTATGCTGGACTGTTTAGAAAAGCAAATGTAGGCATAAGTAACGATAAGGAGGGCGAGAAACCCTCCCGCCGTAAGACTAAGGTTTCCTGAGCTATGCTAATCAGCTTAGGGTTAGTCGGGACCTAAGGCACACCCGAAGGGGGGACGTCGATGGCCAACGGGTTAATATTCCCGTACTTCTAATAATTGTGATGGGGTGACGGAGTGATGAAAGCACCGCGGACTGACGGAATAGTTCGTTAAAGTACGTAACTATAGGACTTGTAGTAAAATGCGCAGGTCTTGGTGAAATACGATAGTACACAAAATCTTCGGATGGCGTGATAGTGTGCCTAAGGGCTTCCAAGAAAAACCTCTAAACATAGATTATTAGAACCCGTACCGTAAACCGACACAGGTAGTCGAGGAGAGTATCCTCAGGCGCTCGAGAGATTCATGGCTAAGGAATTAGGCAAAATAGACCTGTAACTTCGGGAGAAAGGTCGCCAGCAGCAATGCTGGCCGCAGTGAAAAGGTCCAGGCGACTGTTTATCAAAAACACAAGGCTTTGCAAAATCGTAAGATGACGTATAAGGTCTGACACCTGCCCGGTGCTGGAAGGTTAAGAGGAGATGTTATTCGCAAGAAGAAGCATTGAATTGAAGCCCCAGTAAACGGCGGCCGTAACTATAACGGTCCTAAGGTAGCGAAATTCCTTGTCGGGTAAGTTCCGACCTGCACGAATGGTGTAACGATCTGGACACTGTCTCAGCCATGAGCTCGGTGAAATTGTAGTAACGGTGAAGATGCCGTTTACCCGCAGTGGGACGAAAAGACCCTGTGCACCTTTACTATAGCTTAGTATTGTTCTTGGATAAGTGATGTGTAGGATAGGTGGGAGACTATGAAGTGGCGTCGCTAGGCGTTGTGGAGTCATTGTTGAAATACCACCCTTTGCTTATCTGAGGTCTAACTCTGCGTTGCAGAGGACATTGCTTGGTGGGTAGTTTGACTGGGGTGGTCGCCTCCAAAAGAGTAACGGAGGCTTCTAAAGGTTCCCTCAGTACGCTTGGTAACCGTGCGTAGAGTGCAATGGCATAAGGGAGCTTGACTGAGAGACATACAGGTCGATCAGGTACGAAAGTAGAGCATAGTGATCCGGTGGTTCCGCATGGAAGGGCCATCGCTCAAAGGATAAAAGGTACGCCGGGGATAACAGGCTGATCTCCCCCAAGAGCTCATATCGACGGGGGGGTTTGGCACCTCGATGTCGGCTCGTCACATCCTGGGGCTGGAGAAGGTCCCAAGGGTTGGGCTGTTCGCCCATTAAAGTGGCACGCGAGCTGGGTTCAGAACGTCGTGAGACAGTTCGGTCTCTATCTACTGTGGGCGTTAGAAATTTGCGTGGATCTGATTCTAGTACGAGAGGACCGAATTGGACTAACCTCTGGTGTATCAGTTGTGCCGCCAGGTGCATCGCTGAGTAGCTACGTTGGGCAGGGATAAGCGCTGAAAGCATATAAGCGCGAAACCCACCACAAGATTAGATTTCTTTAAAGGGTCGTTGTAGATGACAACGTTGATAGGCTATAGATGTAAAGGCAGTAATGTCATAGTCGAGTAGTACTAATAACCCGTAAGCTTATGTATTTGTCTCCTGCTGAAATTAAGTAGGCAGGAGGACTTCTTTCTAATAAAAGTAGAAGAGTTTGTATAGAACAACTATTGTAATAGGGTCAACCATATATTGCTAGATATAGCAAACCGATTTAAGGTGGTTATTGCAACGAGGCTCACCTCTTCCCATCCCGAACAGAGAAGTTAAGCTCGTTAGCGCAGATGGTACTGCATTTATGTGGGAGAGTATGTCGCTGCCTTTTTTTAAAAACCTTAATGTATTTAAAAATAGATTAAGGTTTTTTGTATCGGGCGATTAGCTCAGCTGGTTCAGAGCACCTCGTTTACACCGAGGGGGTCAGGGGTTCGAATCCCTTATCGCCCACCGAGAGAAGAACTCCTCATCAGAAATGATGAGGAGTTCTTGGTTTTTAATAATTGTGAATCTGAGATTATTTAGTGAATGTATTTTGTATATAAATTTATTTTACACATTTCACTTTTAATCTATTATGACTCTAATTGTGGATTGGTTAATGTAAATTATATCTTTTGATATGGATGCTTAAAATCTCTAAAAGAAACTCCATTAATTAAAGGATTACCGCACTGCCATTCCATAGTATAAATAGTGTCTTTTTTTCGTATTTCTACAACAGGAGAATCTTTCTTCTTAACAAGCGTATCTCCTTTTTCACAAAAACTTTCGATAATATCATACCATCTATAATTATATGCTTTAATCAGAGTATCTTTTTGTGTATTTAAATTCTTTCCTACCAAATTATAATACCATGTTCCATGTTCCGTCACCAGCTAAATTCTCAGGTTTTTTACACAAGAGAAGATTATAATCTTCCTCTGAAGTTATTTTAGTCATTTTATCACAATTTTCCTTCTCTAAAAAACAAGAAGATAACAAAATACTAACTAATAAGCTTAAATATATTCGATTCATTAATTATGGTTTGATTGATTTGCATAATTTTAAAGCTGTCTGTTTCTAAAAGGTTTGTTTCGTTATAAATATATTCAATATTTTTTGTTTTTTAATTCTAGGCTGGTATTTATAATCGAGAAGTTTCCTTTCGGTCAACTAGTAGTCTCTCGTGCTGTAATTAGAAGCTTCTCGTTTCGTTTTAATCTGTTTTAATTTATGCTTAGTTATAAGAGATTGAACTCTTGCCTAAGAGTTGTCGAAGTCTTGCTTAAGAGTTGTTGAACTCTTGCCTAAGAGTTGTTGAAGTCTTGCCTAAGAGTTGTTGAAGTCTTGCTTAAGAGTTGATGAACTCTTGCTTAAGAGTTGTCGAACTCTTGCTTAAGAGTTGTTGAAGTCTTGCTTAAGAGTTGATGAACTCTTGCTTAAAAGTTTACTAAAACCAGCGTAGCTTTTGCATTAGGGATTGCAGTGATATCCTTTTATGTAACGGAGTGAAATAATAGATAAAGCGGATAGCCCGACCCGAGCTATCCGCTTTTATGTGTTTGTTGTTTATGTATGGCTAGGGAACTACAAGCGTTTTGTTGGATTTATTTTAGGCTTTTAATTATTTCTTTGTTTTCTTGTAGTATTGCATGATCTAAAGCCGTTTTGCCTCGATTGTCTTTTATTGTTTTATCTGCTCCTGCAGCTAATAAAGTTGTTATTATTTGTTGGTTTCCGAATGTAGCTGCAAATATTAAGGCAGATGCTCCATTAGAATTTACCTGATTTATGTCTGCTCTATTGTCTATTAAAAGATTAATCATCTCTAGGTTGTTTTTAAACACTGCGCCCATTAATGCTGTGTTTCCTGAAGCGTCTTGTGCATCTGGATTTGCTTTGTTTTTTAACAATAGCTTAGCTGCTTCTGAACCGTTGTTGTAAACTGCTAAAATTAAGGGTGTGAAGCCACGTTGGTCTGTTTGATTTAAATCAGTACCATTTTTTATTAAAGTTTCTAATTCTGCTATATTATTGCTTCGTGCTGCATTAAATACGTCTTGTGCTTGTACATTTATTGTTATTATAAATGCAAGTAGTAAGTAAAAAGTTTTATTCATAATATGATTTATAATTTAAAAGGAGCTTGCGCTCCTTTTAATAATTATTTTTTTCAAAGTATTCTTCTATGTCGCTTAACTTCGTGTTTGTAGCTTTTAATAAACGATTACCATATTCTTTGTCTGCTTGATAAAAATGTGCAATCATTTTATTAACAATTACTTTATTTTTAACAGTGTTTAATGCTCCAGATAAATTTTTAATTAAGTTGTCTTTATCTTGTTTAGAGAACGATCTATATAATTCACCAGCTTGTTTAAAGTTGTTTTCTTTGTCAATAACTTGCTGCGTGGTTATTGTTTCAGCCGGAAATACTGATGTAGAATATCTGTACTTGTTATCTTCTTTTACTTCTGGCTTGTTTGTAGATGGTTGATAATTTACATCACCTTCTTGCACTCGCATTGACATATATCCGTCTGAATTGTACGTTGTAACTTTGTTTTTAGGCTGATTGATTGGTAATTGTTGAAAGTTACCAGTTAAACGGTGGCGTTGTGTATCTGCGTACGAAAACAAACGTCCTTGTAACAATTTATCTTCTGATGGCTCTATTCCTGGAATTAAAGTACCTGGTGAGAATGCAGCTTGTTCTACCTGTTGAAAGTAATTTGTTGGGTTTTGATTTAATGTCATTGTACCCACTTTTACTGATTCTACTTGGTTTGCTGGCCAAATTTTAGTTACATCTACAGGATTGAAATCAAATTTATCAAAATCAGATTTTTTAATCATTTGAACATATAAGTCCCATTTTGGATAATTTTTGTTTTCTATTGCATCATATAAATCTACTGTTGCATGCTCTATAGAGGTAGATTGTATTTTATCAGCTTCTGCTTGTGTTAAGTTTTTAACTTCTTGTTGTGGCACCCATTTGTATTTTACATACGTTACTTCTCCTTTATCATTAACCCATTTATAAGCATGAACTCCGTTACCTTCCATTTGTCTATAATTTGCAGGCGTTCCGTAGTCAGAAAATAACCAAGTTAACATGTGTGTAGATTCTGGTAAATTTGAAAAGAAATCGAATACGCGATTTGGATCAGATGCACGGTTAGTAATAGGTGATGGTCTAAATGCATGTACCATGTCTGGGAATTTTATCGCATCACGAATAAAGAATACAGGTAAGTTATTTCCAACTAAATCATAGTTTCCTTGCTCCGTATAAAACTTCACTGCAAATCCACGTGGATCTCGGTATGTTTCTGGCGAACCTTGTTGGTGTGTTACAGTAGAAAAACGCACAAAAACCGGAGTTGTTTTACCTGCTTGAGATAAAAAGTTAGCCATGGTAACTTCAGAAAAATCGGCATCAGCCACAAATTCTCCAAAAGCTCCTGCTCCACGTGCATGCACTACACGTTCTGGGATTCTTTCACGGTCAAAGGCAGCAAGTTTTTCTATTAGATGAATATCTTCTAATAGTACTTGTCCGTTGTTGCCAATTGTTTTCGAATTTTGGTTGTCGCCCACTGGTGCGCCCGTGTTGGTTGTTAATGTTTGTGCAAAGGTTAGCGAAGTTGCTAGGGCCAAAGCCAAGGTTATCCCTTTTTTCATCATAAATCAGTATTTAATGTTTAATATATTTCTTTGATACAAATATATTTTACAATAAATACTTTTTATAAAGATTGCTACTGATTGAATTTATAGCCGTATCAATAAAACTGATTGAAGTTGTTTGTATAAAAAAAACCTATTACATGGTAATAGGTTTTGTATTTTAATATTCGAAGGTTCCGTAAGGAGATTGAATAGTTAATTTTTTTGCTGTTGCACTTTCTACACGACCAACAATTTGTGCATCTACGTTGAAAGATTTAGAAATTGAAATAATATCGTCGGCAATTTCTTGCGGTACATAAATTTCCATTCGATGCCCAGAATTAAAAACTTGGTACATTTCTTTCCAATCTGTTCCTGATTGTTCTTGAATTAATTGAAACAAGGGTGGAACCGGAAACAAGTTGTCTTTAATAACATGCAAGTTTTCAATAAAATGTAAAATTTTAGTTTGTGCACCGCCCGAGCAATGTACCATACCATGAATTTGTTGCGCTGTATATTTGTTTAAAATAGCTTTAATAATTGGCGCGTACGTACGCGTTGGTGATAAAACCAATTTACCAGCATTAACCGGTGCGTTAGCAACTGCATCTGTTAATTTTACGTTGCCCGAATAAATTAATTCTTGTGGTACTGCAGCATCAAAACTTTCAGGATATTTTTCTGCTAAATATTTTGCAAAAACGTCGTGGCGTGCTGATGTTAATCCGTTGCTACCCATACCGCCGTTGTATTCTTTTTCGTAAGATGCTTGACCAAAAGATGCTAAGCCAACAATTACATCGCCCGCTTTAATGTTAGCGTTATCAATTACGTTTTCGCGTTTTATACGAGCGGTAACGGTAGAATCTACAATAATAGTTCGAACCAAATCACCTACATCGGCTGTTTCGCCACCGGTAGAATGAATTTCAACACCAAATTGTTTTAATTCATCAATCAATTCTTCGGTTCCGTTAATAATTGCAGAAATTACTTCGGCAGGAATTACATTTTTATTTCGACCAATAGTTGATGATAACATGATGTTTGAAGTTGCTCCAACACAAAGTAAATCGTCAATATTCATAATTAACGCATCTTGCGCAATGCCTTTCCAAACAGATAAATCACCGGTTTCTTTCCAGTATGTATAAGCTAAAGATGATTTTGTTCCGGCTCCATCAGCATGCATAATTAAGCAATATTCCGGATCGTTAGTTAAATAATCGGGAACAATTTTACAGAAAGCTTTTGGACATAAACCTTTATCAATGTTTTTTATAGCTTTATGTACGTCTTCTTTCTCGGCAGAAACTCCGCGAAGCGCATATCGTTTACTTGTATCAGAACTCATATTTTAGATTGTGTTGTTGTGCTGCAAAGATATCTATTTTGACTGAATACCAAAAATAACGTGTTGCATTTTAAAAGATATTATTCTTGGAGCATGTTGTTTTCGCATCCTTAATATATATAGGTATAAAAAATGAGGTTTAATTTCTACTTTTTATAGATCGGCAATTACAAATTAATGGCTTATTTTTGATATAATATATAAAATGCAATACCATGAATTTTGATGCGCCACTTGCCGAACGTGTTCGACCAAAAAGTTTAGATGCTTATATTAGTCAAGAACATTTAGTTGGTCCGAACGGATCGTTAACTCAACAAATTAAATCCGGATTTATTCCGTCAATAATTTTTTGGGGACCACCGGGAACGGGTAAAACAACTTTGGCCGAAATTATTGCACAAACTTCTGGACGTCCGTTTTATCAATTAAGCGCTATTCATGCAGGAGTGAAAGATGTGCGTGAAATTATTGAAAAGGCCAAGCAAAGCGGTGGTTTGTTTTCTACCAAAAATCCAATTCTATTTATTGATGAGATTCACCGTTTTAATAAATCACAACAAGATTCGTTATTAGCAGCGGTAGAAAAAGGTTGGGTAACCTTAATTGGTGCAACAACTGAAAACCCAAGTTTTGAGGTTGTGCCCGCTTTGCTTTCGCGTTGTCAGGTTTATACCTTGCAAGCCTTTACTAAATCTGATTTAGAAAAAATTTTGCAACGTGCGATGCAAGAAGATGAGTTTATGAAAAGTAAGCAAATTACTATTCTTGAATCTGAAGCGTTGTTGCGTTTATCTGGCGGCGACGCACGCAAACTTTTAAATACGTTTGAGTTGGTTGTAAATGCTATTGGTGGTGATGCAATTGAAATTACTAATGATAAGGTAATGCAGTTGGCGCAAAAAAATACGGTTTTGTATGATAAAACGGGCGAACAACATTATGATATAATTTCTGCTTTTATTAAATCGATTCGTGGTAGTGATCCTGATGGCGCCGTTTATTGGTTAGCCCGTATGATTGAGGGCGGGGAAGATTTAAAGTTTATTGCGCGCCGCTTAATTATTTCGGCTTCTGAAGATATTGGCTTAGCCAACCCAACCGCTTTAATTATGGCGAATAATACGTTTCAGGCCGTTTCGGTAATTGGTTATCCTGAAAGTAGAATTTTATTGAGCCAATGTGCTATTTACCTGGCAACTTCTGCCAAAAGTAATTCCAGCTATTTGGCAATTGGTAAAGCACAACAGGTGGTGAAACAAACAGGCGATTTATCCATTCCGATTCATTTACGCAACGCACCAACTAAATTAATGAAAGAATTAGGTTATGGTGAAGATTATAAATATCCGCACGATTATCCGGGGCATTATGTCGCTCAACAATATTTACCAGATGAATTGCTTGGAACTCATTTTTACGAACCTGCTGTTAACACAAGAGAAAACGAGATTAAGAGCAAATTAAGACGTTAAATAGGAAATTTAACACAATTTATCTGATGTTTTATTCATTTGTAAAATTGATGTATTCTTTATTTTAACAAATATTTTTTATTTATAATTCCTGTTTTTGGTAAATGTCATAATTGAATGCGTTTATTTTAACATATTATTGTAATTTGTTTAATTCGTTTTTTTTTTTTGGTTTTGTTAAATAATGGTTAACTTTCGGGTCTGAATTTAACTATATTAATTAATGAGACAAACTATGAATTTATTGCTAACAACTTTTATGTTGTTGTTAGTACAGGTTGGGTTTGCTCAGCAAAAGCAAATCACAGGGACTGTACAAGAAGCTGATGGTTTTCCTTTGCCTGGAGCAAGTGTTGTAATTAAGGGTACAACAGAAGGAACCAGCACTGATATGGATGGTAATTTCCATTTATCAGCAAAAGCTGGTGATGTTTTAACAATTTCATTTTTAGGGTTCGAAACACAATCGATAACGGTTGGTGCTGCATCAAACTACAAAGTTGTAATGCGCGAAGCTTCTAACCAAATGGATGAAATTATTGTAACAACATATGGTACACAGAAAAAAGAAACTTCATTAGGTTCTAACTCTGTGATTAAAGCTGAAGCTTTAGAGCAACGTCCAATTATTAACGTTGAGAAAGCTTTAGATGGTGCTAGCCCAGGTGTTTTAGTTTCTACAGGTTCTGGACAACCAGGAAGTGGATTAAACGTACAAATTCGTGGAGCATCTTCTGCTAATCTTTCTAATAGCCCATTATATATTGTAGATGGTGCTATTTACACAGGAAGTTTATCTGATATTAACTCAGATGACGTTGAAACAATTAACATTTTAAAAGATGCTGCTTCAACTTCATTATACGGTTCTGCTGCTGCAAACGGTGTTGTTTTAATTACAACTAAAAAAGGTAAAGCTGGACAAAAAGGAAGATTTAACTTCTCTACTTCTACGGGTATTGTTTCTAAAGGAATTCCTGAGTACAACAGAGTGGGTGCTCAAGATTATTATGAAATGAACTGGAACGCATTAAAAAATTATGCTCAATACTATGGTGGTTATACAGTAGCTGATGCAAATGCATATGCTACAAGAAACTTATATGGTGAAGTTGCAAATAACATATACAATGTACCTAACAATCAGATTGTTATTGACGGACAGTTAAATCCTGATGCAGAAATGCTATATAACGATTTTAACTGGGAAAAATATTTACAACGTAAAGGTATTTCTAGAACATATAATTTAAATTATAGTGGTGGAACAGATAAGTCTAATTTCTACGCATCTTTTGGTTACAATAACGAACAAGGTTATGTAATTAAATCTGACTTTGAAAGATATACTGGACGTGTAAGTGCTGATAGCCAAGTAACTGATTGGTTAAAATTAGGTACTAATATGTCTGCATCTTTAACTAACAGTAATCAAGCTGAAGATGGTGGTGGTTCATCTTATGTAAACCCATTCTACTCGGCTCGTTTTATGGGACCAATTTACTCTCCATTTGTTTATAATGCACAAGGTGTTTTACAATATGATGCATTAGGAAATGTAATGTATGAAAATGGTTCTGTAAGAGATCGTGGTACTAGTGCTGGTAGAGGACGTAACGTTTTACAAGAAACCTTATTAAACAACAGAAAAAGAGAAACTAATTCTGTTAATACTAGATATTTTGTAGAAGTTAAACTTTTAGAAGGTTTAAAATTCACATCTAACGTTTCTTACGACGTTCAAAACTACGGTTTTACAAGCTACGGAAACAAAATTATTGGTGATGCACAAGGTACTGGTGCTTTAGCAGTTACGAACCAAAAAACGTCTGCAAATACTTTCAACCAGATTTTAGATTACACGTTTGCATTCGATAAAAATCACTTTAACGTAATTGCTGGTCACGAATCTTTCGAAAGAAACATTGATTACGCTTACACAAGAAAAACAAATGAAGTTGTTGCTGATAACTACATTTTATCAAACTTTATTGTAACTACATCTAATACAGGTTACAAAATTGGATTAAGAAAAGAGTCATACTTCGGACGTGTGAACTACGATTATGATAATAAATATTTAGTTTCTGCATCGATCAGAAGAGATCAATCTTCTCGTTTTGCATCAGATAAAAATAAAGGAACTTTCTGGTCTGCTGCTGCAGGATGGAATATGCACTTAGAAGATTTCTTGGCTGATTCTAACGTAATTAACCAATTAAAATTAAGAGCATCTTATGGTCAAGTTGGTAACGACGGTGGTATTACATCGGCGCCAGGTTACTTTGCTGATTTAACTACATATAACTTAGGTGGTTTTTATAACGGAGCTGAAGCAGGTATTTTCTTAGATTACATTGGTAATCCTGATTTAACTTGGGAGTCAAACAATCAGTTTGACGTAGCAGCTGAGTTTTCATTATTTAACCATAGATTAACTGGTTCGGTAGAATATTTTAACCGTAAAACAGTTGATATGATTTTTGCTTCACCGTTACCTGGTTCGTCTGGTTTTACATCGGTTTACAGAAACGTTGGAGATATGAGCAACCGTGGATTTGAATTAGGTGCAACTGTTGGTATTATCCGTAACGATAACTTCAAATGGGATTTTACTTTAAATGCAACTACATTTAAAAACGAAATGGTTAGAATGCCAGAAGGTCAAGAAGAAATTATTAATGGTACTAAAAAATTATCAAAAGGTCATTCTATTTATGACTATTGGTTAAGAAGATGGTACGGTGTTGATCCATCAGATGGTAAACCTTTATATTACCAAGATCCTGAAACGGCTGATGCATCTACTACAAGATATATTAACGGTGAACGTGTTACAACAAACCAAAGTTTAGCTGAATATGGTTACGAAGGAACTGCTAACCCAGATGTTTACGGTAGTTTTGTTAATAACTTTGAATACAAAGGTTTCTACTTAAATGTATTGGTTACTTACCAATTAGGTGGTAAAACTTACGATTCTAACTACGCAGGTTTAATGTCGCCAAGACCTCAAGGTAACGCATTACATTCAGATATGAAAAATGCTTGGAAACAACCAGGTGATATTACCGATGTTCCTTTAATGACTTTAGATAATACTGCTGCTATTACTGCTGCATCTTCTAGATGGTTAGTTAGTTCAGATTACATTTCTTTACGAAATGCAACTTTTGGATATAACTTCAGTAAAGAATTTGTTAGCAAGTTTAAAGCTAACGGATTACGTGTTTATGCAAGTGCAGAGAACATCTACTCTTGGACAAAAAGAGCAGGTTTAGAGCCAGCACAATCATTTAATGGTACTACAAGTTATAGATATACACCATCTAGAATTGTTAGTTTCGGATTAAATGTTTCATTCTAAAAAAATAAAAGATGAGATTAAAGAATTTATTTTATATAGGTAGTTTATCGGCAGCAATGCTTTTAACAACTACAGCATGTAGTGATGATTATTTAGATATTAGTCCTACTGATGCAATTGCAGAAGAAACGGTTTTTACTTCGCCAGCAAACTTAATGGCTGCTATTAATGGTATGCACCGTAATATGTATGTTAGACAGAATGAAAGCCAAGGAAATAACGGGTACACTGCACAAATGATTATTTATGATGTAATGGGTGAAGATTTAATTTTCCCTACTCAAGGTAACGGATGGTTTGTATCTGAGTTACGTTGGTTACATACAAATAATGAAAACTCGACAGCAACTAGCTACATTTGGAACTTTTGGTACCGCATGATAAAAAATGCTAACAATTTAATTGTTAAAGGTTCTCAAGTTGCAACTGCAAATACTGAAGAGGAAAATATGAAGAAAAGTGCTATTGCACAAGCTTATGCGTATAGAGCATTTGGTTTATTCCAATTGGTTCAAACCTACGGTAAGACATATAATCCTGCTACTTCAAGTACAGATTTAGGAGTTGTTATTCGTTTAGATCCAGACGATAATTCTGCTAAAGCGCGTGCTACTGTACAAGAAGTTTATGACCAAATTAATGCAGATTTAGCTGAGGCACAAACTATTATGTCAGGTGTTAAAGTTGCTAATAAATCTCACATTTCTGAAAATGCAATTAAAGGTATTCAGGCACGTGTTGCTTTAGTTCAAAAAAATTACCCACTTGCTGCTCAAAAAGCAAATGAAGCACGTCAAGGTTTGACTTTAATGAATAATGAAGAATATGTTGCTGGGTTTAACAACTATAATAATCCAGAATGGATGTGGGGTATTCATATAGTTGCTGACCAAACAGATTACTTTGGTAACTTTATGGCTTACTTTTCACGTAACTACAGTTCATCTCAAATTCGTTCTTGTCCTAAAGTAATGAACGTTAATTTATATAATGCTTTACCTGCCGGTGACGTTAGAAAAGTGGTTGTTGATCCAACAGGAAAACATACAGATTTAGGTTTAGGTTCTACTTTTACAAAGGTTGAATATTCATCTCAAAAGTTCTTGGCTGAATCTCAATCGGTTTCATTAGGTGATGTACCTTTTATGCGTGCAGCTGAAATGTATTTAATTGAAGCAGAAGCTTTATATCATTCTGACGAAGCTGCTTCTAAAGCTGTTTTACAAGAATTAGTTTCTAACAGAACAAATAATACCTATACAATCGCTTCTACAGGAGCTGATTATTATAATGAAATTTTGTTACAAAGACGTGCTGAGTTATGGGGTGAAGGATTTAGATTTTTAGACTTAAAACGTTTAAATCAAACTTTAGATCGTTCTACAACTAATGTTCCTAACATCGTACCAACTGTTCTAAGTGGTGGTGTTACTACAGCAGCTCCTTCTGATGCAAGATGGCAATGGTTAATTCCTATTCAGGAAATGAATTCAAACCCATTAATGGTTCAAAATGAATTTAACTAATATTTAGTTCAGTTATATTTCTTTTAAAATCCCGCTTTAAGCGGGATTTTTTTATTTCAAAACAGTGTCTTTAATGAATAGATATTTATGTTTCTATTTTATTTAACTTTTTATTTGTTAAATTTTGCTTTTTTTTAAGATTTTATTTTGTTTGTGTTAAATAATAGTTAACTTTCGAATCGAATTTAACTATATTAATTAATGAGACAAACTATGAATTTATTACTAACATCAGCTTTGCTGTTAGTAGTGCAAATTGGTTTTGCTCAGCAAAAGCAAATCACAGGTGTTGTTAATGAAGCTGATGGTTTTCCTTTGCCTGGAGCAAGTGTTGTAATTAAAGGTACAACGTATGGCACAAGTACCGATATGGAAGGTGGTTTCCAAATTTCGGCAAGTGTTGGAGAAGTTTTAACAATTTCTTTTTTGGGTTATACGCCTAAAGAAGTTACAGTTGGAGCAGCTAACAGTTACAGGGTAACTTTAGAGCCTGCACAAAATCAACTAGACGAATTAGTGGTTGTAGGTTATGGAGTTCAAAAAAAACAAGATGTAACCGGAGCTATTTCTCAAATTAAAGGAGATGCTATTGAAAATTTAGTAACTCCATCTTTTGAACAACAATTAGCAGGTCGTGCATCTGGGGTTCAAGTAACTACAAATGGTGGAGTACTAGGGGAAGCTCCAAGAATTAGAATTAGAGGAATTAACTCTATTAATACTTCAAATTCTCCTCTTATTGTATTAGATGGAGTACCAATGTTAGGAGCAGGATATGAAGCTAACATTTCTACTAACCCATTGTCTGATATCAACCCGAATGATATTGAATCTTTCGAGATTTTAAAAGACGGTTCTGCAACTGCGATTTATGGTTCAAGAGCTGCTAATGGTGTAATTTTAATTACAACTAAAAAAGGTAAGAAAAACTCTTTCAATGTTGACTTTTCAGTTATTACTGGTTTAGGTTCACCAATGAAATACTATGATGTATTGAACGGTGATCAATTTACTATGATTAATCAAGAAAAAACATTAAATGCTGGTGCAGCTGCGGATGCTTGGGCTGTTTATTCAGGAGTTAATACTGATTGGCAAAAACAAGTTTTTAGAAATGCGGCTTCTCAAGCTGACTATAAGTTAGGAGTTTCTGGGGGTACTGATAAAGGTAGATATTATTTGTCTTTAGGTTATTCTGAGCAAGAAGGTGCTGCAATAACGAATAAGCTAAATAAATACAATATTAGAGCTAGCGTTGAGCAAGATTTAAACAAATGGTTAACTGTTGGTGCAGCATTATCTTATAACAGAAATGATTTGTCAGCAATGAACAAAAGTCAAACAGGACTTGGTGGTATTGTAGTAAACTCTGTTAGTCAGTTACCAAACGTACCTGTTTATGATAAAAACAACCCTTCAGGATATAATACTTTTATTAATTCAAATGGGGTGCCTCAAAACTACATTGGCTATGCACCTAATAATGCACCGCAAGTTAATAATGCATACAATTTAGTTTATGCATTAGATATTAATAAATACAATTCTCAAGTTAATAGAACTATTGTTAATACGTTTGCTAACGTGAAACTTTTTAAAGGATTAACATATAGATTCCAATTCGGATATGATAAAAATATAAATACTGAATTTTTATTTTGGAGCCCTAAACACGGTGACGGTTACGGATATAATGGTTTAGCTTCTCAGTATAGCTTACAAGCTGAGTTATATAACGTACAAAATATTTTGAACTATAATGTAACCTTAGCAGAAAAGCATAATATTGGTGCTACTGCAGTTTACGAAGTGCAAAAAAATACATTTAATTATTTTAATGCTTCAGGTAGAGATATGACTTCGGATTACTTCGACAAAAATATTATCTCTAATGCGTTTGCAACTCAATTAATTTCTGGTGGAATGCAGGAAGATGGTATTAAATCATACGTTGGTCGTGTAACATATAACTACAATAGCAAATATTTTTTACAAGGATCTATTCGTCGTGATGGTATTTCTAAATTATCTAAAGACACACGTTGGGAAAACTTGATTGGATACTCTGCAGGTTGGCAAGTTGCTAACGAAGAGTTTTGGGATAATATGCGTGATGTAGTAAATGAATTCAAGATTCGTGGTTCGTATGCCGAAACAGGTAACACAGGTTTTGGTGCCTATGCGTATCAAGGTTTATACAGCTTACAAAATTATGGTAATTTTAACGGTATTGGATATTCTCAATTCGGTAACGACCGTTTAAGATGGGAAACATCTAAAAAATATGACTTAGGAGTAGATTTAGGATTTTTAAGTAACAGAGTTAGATTTACTGTTGACTATTTCCAAAATACATCTAATAATATGATTATGGATAAAATTTTACCATCAAGTTTAGGTATTCCGTTTAACTTAATGACTATTAATGCTGGTAAAATGGTTAACAAAGGGGTTGAGTTTGATTTAACTGCAAACGTAATTAACACTCCTAACTTTAACTGGGATATTAACGCGAACTTAACGTTGCAAAAAAATAGAGTGGATAACTTACCTGACGGTCAGGAGATTGTTTATGCAAATAATATTGTTAGAGAAGGAGAAAGCTTAAATGCTTTATACGGATTAGAGTATTATGGTGTTAATAATACTAATGGTTATCCAGTTTATGTAAAAGGAAACGGAACTTTAGTACAAAAAAATGTACGTACAGGAGCAGTAACTGTTTATGATCCTGCTAATCCTACCGTAACAGGTGCCCCTTCTACTTTGTCTCAAAGTACTGACAGAAAAGTTTTAGGACATGCTACTCCTACATATTACGGAGGTATTACTAACACATTTAAATACAAAAATTTTGATTTAAATTTCTTATTCCGTTTTAGTGGAGGTAATAAAATTTATAACCAAACAAGACAAGAAATGTTAAGTTATCAATTTAAAAACAACTCAACTGAAATTTTAGGAAGATGGCAATCTGTAGATAATCCTGGAGATGGAAAAACTCCTATCCTTATTGCTAACCAACAAGCTAGAGCAAACGAAGCGACTTTAACTTCTAGATTTTTAGAGAAAGGTGATTTCATTTTGCTTGATAACTTACAAATTGGATATTCTTTCGATAAAAATTTATTAGAAAGAATTAATTTACAAAAAGCAAGAGTATTCGTTACAGGACAAAACTTGTGGATGATTACGGACTATAAAGGCATTGATCCAGAAATGATTTCAGCAGGTGGAATTGATTATTATGGAGTTCCAAGAAACAGAATTATCACATTAGGAGTTAATGTAGGATTTTAATAATTAAGTATATGAGAACATTAAAAAAATATATAATTGGTACAGCTTTACTTTCTTTGTCACTTACAGGGTGTTCAGATGATCAAGTATTAGATTTAAACCCAATTTCAAGTATTCCAGAATCTGTAGCTTTTACTACACCAGAGTATGTATTAGCATCAGTTAATGGAATGTACCAAGCGGCCCAAATTGGTTATTACAATGGGGCAGGTGCTCGTGGTTACATATGGGGTGCAGCTTACATTCAGCAAAATGATTTTCGCGGTGAAGATGTTGTAAATACACAAGGCTTTTATGCTATTACGTATGAAAATAACCAAGATCCTAATGCTGCAGCAAACACTATTTATTATTGGGTTGACGGCTATCGTTTAATCAACCGTTGTAACATTGTAATTGAAGGTGTGCAACAAGCTGCTGATAATGGTGTGATTACACAAGCTCAGGCTGATGATTATGCTGGACAAGCTAAGTTTTTACGTGCTATTACACATTTCGAATTGTTAATGTTTTTTGCTAATCCTTATGGAGCAACTAATGGAGAAACTCCAGGAATTCCATACAGAGATTTTGCAATCAATACAGCATCAACTATTGAGCAAGGAATGGCAGAGAATCGTTCTACAGTTAAAGAGAACTACATCAAAATCTTAGCAGATTTAGATGCTGCTGAAGCTACAATTTCTGAAAACTCACTTGTAAAAGCTTCTAAAAATGCTGCAATTGGCTACAAGGCAAAAGTTAAATTACACATGAGAGACTGGGCTGGAGCTTTAACAGAGGTAGCTAAAATTGAAAATGCATACACGCTAACACCAGAACCATGGGGAGTATTTGATAATAATGGATCTAATACTGAATCTATTTTTTCAATTTTAAATACTGCAGCTGTAAATCCTGGAGTTAATGGAGCTATAGCTTCTCAGTACAAGCGCCGTCAATTGGGAGCAATTTCTCCTATTTTATGGAATGATTCAGATTGGAAGGCTGATGATAAGCGTAGAATTTCTACAACTGATGCTAATGACAACGAGAATAATCTTGTTTATGAATTACCAGGAGAATTATACGTTACAAACAAATATCGTGATGGTGTAACGTACACGGATTATACACCAATTTTACGTTTTGCAGATATCATGTTAATTAAAGCAGAAGCTGAAGCACGTAATAGCAATGCTGTTACTACAGCTGCATTAGAAGCTTTAAATGCTGTGCGTGATAGAGCTTTGGTTACATCACCATCTTATACTGCTGCTGACTTTGCATCTGTTGGAGATTTTGTTTCTAAGGTTATAAAAGAGCGCAGAATTGAGTTTGTGATGGAGGGTAAACGTTGGGCTGATATTCATCGTTTACAGCAAGATCCACTTGCAGAAGTTGCAATGGATGGAATCCCTGCCAAATTTAAATCAGGAAGTAATCCGAAAATGTCTAGCTATACTATTGGCACGCCGCCAGCAGCTGTTAACTTGACAATTCAGGCTATTCCTTATTCAGATTACAGATTCTTATGGCCATTACCGTCGTTAGAAACGGTATATAATCCAAATGTGCCACAAAACCCTGGTTACTAGTTTAGTAATTAGTTTATAAAATAAAACACGCCATTGGCGGTTTTTTTATTTAATCTCTTCAATTATTTTTTCTCCGTTTTTGGTAAATTCAAAATACCATTTGTTGTTTTTAGAGTAAATAATACCGTCAACATACGGGTTAGATGCCATGTATAAATTATCAACCGATGTTTTGGTTATTTTATACAAAACCTTTTGGTTTGCATCTTTTAATTCGCCTTGTAAAGCACCGTTTTTAAAATCAAAAACTAAAGCATTGTTAGTAGTTTTGTTTGCTGTTGGTTGTACATTTTCTACCACGGTTTGTTTTACAGGTGCTGGTTTGCTTACAATTAGTTCTGTATCTGTAAATACTATTCTGTTTTTGTTTTGTTGAAAGTTTTTAGCTACGTTTCTAAAAACTTCTCGGTATGCTACGCGGTAATCTTTTTCGCGCGTTTTTCCAAATTCAGATTCGTAAATCAATTTGCCCGTGCAATCTTTAATTGTCATTTTTAAAGCTGTAGTAAATAACGTGCTATCATCTTCATAATTTACATAATACGCATTACAGCGGTTATTTGCCAATTCAGACGGAACATCTTTTTCATCAAAAACTACAAAGCCTTCTTTTTCTAAAAACGATTTGGTGTATTCGTTTAAATTGTATTTGTTGTACGTTTTTAAATCGGCCAAAGTATTTTCTACAACTAAGGTTTTTGTATCGGTTTGCGCGGTAACCCATTGTGCTAAGCCCAATAAAGCTACTAAAGCTATTTTTTTCATTATAAATATTTTTTTAATTCTACTAAGTTATTAATTCTACCTATTTCTAGTTCGGTAAATGCGTTAAATTCGTCAAATAAAATAGCTTGCAAACCTGCTTTTTTAGCACCGTTAAAATCTGCATCAATGCAATCGCCAATCATAACGGCATGTTGCGGTTCGCATTGGGCTTGTTGTAAGGCATAATTGTAAATGGTTGCGCTTGGTTTTTTTGCACCGGTACTTTCTGAATCGGTTATGGTTTTAAAATAATCGGTTAGTTTTGCACTTGTTATTTTACTACGCTGTACCTCGTGCAAACCATTGGTAATAATATGCAAGTTGTATTTAGGTTGTAAATAATCTAAAATAGCTAATGTTCCCTCTATCAAATGATTGCTTTGTGGTAATTCTGTAATATAATCGGTAGCTAGTTGTTCAATTTTATCATCGTTAATTGATACATTAATTGCATCAAAGCTGTCTTTTAATCTGGCGTAACGTAATTGATTGTGTGTAATTTTATTGTTGCGGTACAATTCCCAATATTTGTAATTAATTGCAGGGTATGCCATTAAAAAATCATCAAGTGCATAAAGCAATTGATGATTAGTAAATATGGTTTGAAATGCTACATTCGAATTTTTCTCGAAATCCCATAATGTATGGTCTAAATCAAAAAAAACATCAGTAATATTCTCTAACTTCATTATTTTGCTCCTTTTATAATAACTGCGTTTTCAATGTGGTAAATCCAATCGTCAACATCAGTTTCATTGTATCTAAATGTACCTTCTAACGTTACATATTGGTCGGTTTTAAGTTTTGGTGTTTCGCCTTTAAAAACAATACCCATAATGGTTTCTGGCCCAGCTTGCCCACAAAAAAAGCAAGAAGCAAAAACGTTTTTACTTAATGCATAGCTTTTGTTATCAATCGGTACAATAAACCCGGTCATGGTAATTTTTTTACCTTGTAAAACTTTTAGTTTTGCATTTACAACCGGAAAAGATATTTCGCCATAGCGTGGGTCTTTACGGTTTACATATTTTATATCGCCTAAAATATTCCAGTTTAATTCGGTTGGATTATTTTGTACTATTTCTGTTGTAATAAATCCAGCTTTCTGAACAGGTAAAGCTGATTCTGATTGAGGTAAAAAACAATTCGCTCCAATAATTGCAGCCAATCCTAATCCTAAAATAATTCTTCTTTTAAGCATTTGCTAAAGTTTTTGATATGTTAAGTTTATAAGCTTTTATAGCGGGAATTAAAGCCGAAATAAAACCTACAAACAAAGTTACTACAAATAAAACAATTTCGTTTTGCCAAACAATTTCGAACGGATTAAACGCAATGTTAAATTCGTTTTGAGAAGATAATGAAATGGCGTATAAAGCTAAACGTCCAAAAATTGTTCCAAAAATAAATCCGGTTAAGCATAGTAATACGCTTTCTATAACTACAAGTTTAAGCAACTGAAAGGGTTTTGCCCCCGAAATGCGCAGCAAAGCAAATTCGTATTTTCTTTCTTTTAATCGGTTATATAACGCAATAAAAATACTGATTCCAGATAAAAACATGATCCCGAATGCTAAATATTTTAAGCCATCAATCCCAATGCCAAACATGCTAATTAATCGGTTTACTTCTAATGCAGGTAAAACAGCTTGCATTTTGGTATTTTCAGCAATTAATCGCGGCCACGAAAACAAAGCCATTTTATTTTTAAATGATAACAGAACGGCTGTAATTTGTTTATCTTCTTCGTGTTTGTGTGCATGTTCCTCATGGTCGTGATCATGTTCATGATCTTCGTGTACAACAACATCGGTAGTAACTTCGTCATGATGTTCGTGTTCATGATCGTGTACTTCCCAAACGGTTTCTATATTAGATAGAATAAGATTGTCTAAAATACTTCCGTTTTTTTCTAAAATACCAACTACTGTGTACGGATGTTCATCATGAACATCACCATGTTCGCTAGATCCGTGCGAACCTGCAAACGTATCGCCTAACTTTAGGTTTAAGTTTCTGGCAATTTCTCCTCCAACAACAACTTGTAAAACTTCGGTATAAAGTTCGCCTTGCTCTAATTTACCTTCGTATTTGGTAATATAATCGGGTGTTGTACCCAAAATTTTATAACCTAAATAATTATCTCCAAACGAAAGCGGAATGGCTTGCGCCACAAACGGATTATTCATCCATTTTTGTGCTTCGTTAAAATCTATATTTCCAGTTGGCGCATCAATATGATATACAGAGGATAAAATAACTTGTAATGGCGATCCAGGAGCTCCTAAAACCATATCAATGCCATCTATCGTGCTGTTAAATTTTTTATCAAATTGATTTTGTAGTAAAATCAATAATGTAATAATGGCAACAGAAGCTGTAAGTAAAACCACACTTAAAAAAGTATTTAAGGGTTTAAACCATAAATTTTTCCAAGCTAATTTTCTAATCATTTTAATTCGATTTGGTGGTTAAACTTTTGTTTTAAGCGGGCATCGTGCGTAACAATAACCAAAGCAGTATTGTATTTTTTTGCTAAAGATTGTAATAGGTTCGAAACAATTTCGGTATGATGATCATCTAAGCTTGATGTGGGTTCGTCGGCTAAAATTACTTGAGGTTGCCCCATTAATGCGCGAGCAATAGATACGCGCTGTTGCTGACCAATGCTTAATTGTGTGGTATATTTATTTTCGTGTCCGGCTAAACCTAAAGTTGCTAATAGCTCGGTAGCTAATTGCGTGTTTTTTTTACCAGTTGCTAACCACGATGTCATTTCAAGGTTTTCTAAAACGCTTAAAGCTTCTATAAAATGGGAGTTTTGTAAAATTAAGCCGATGTTTTTACCTCTAAACGAATCTAACTTTGATCCTTTAAGTTGGGTAATATCGGTATCACCAATTTGTATTTTACCCGATTTAGGTTGTTGGATGCCGGCTAATAAATGCAATAAGGTGGTTTTACCTGTTCCAGAATTGCCCGTGATTAATAAAGTTTCCGCAGCATTGCATTCAAAGTTTGGAAAACTAAATAGGGCATTTGTTTGGTAAGAAAAAGTAAGGTCCTTCGTTCGAATCATAATAAACAATTTGCAATTTTATAGTTGCAAGGTAGTAAAAAATGTAGGAGATTACTATTTAAATTAACCCTTCATTAGCAAATGAAAGATAACCGTTGTCGGTATATATTACATGATCTAGTATTGAAATATCTAAGGTTTTGCCAGCTTCAACAATTTTTTGGGTTATTGCTTTATCTGCTTGACTGGCTGTTAATACGCCCGATGGATGGTTGTGAATTAAAATCAGAGCGGTTGCATTATGTTCTAAAGCCAATTTAAATAGAATACGAATGTCAACCAAGCTGGTTGTTATACCGCCTTTAGATAACATAGCTTGATGCAAAATGGTATGTGCATTGTTTAAAAACAAGCACCAAAACTCTTCATGCAACAAATCACTTAAATAAGGTTGCATAAAAAGAACCACATCCTTAGCCGATTTTATTTTAATAATTTTTTCAGAATCTAATTCTCTGCGGCGTTTACCTAGCTCTAATGCAGCAACAATGCTAATGGCTTTTGCTTCGCCAATGCCCTTAAATTGGGTTAGTTGTTTTACGCTTTGTTTACTAACCAAAGCCAAGTTGTTATTAAAATGTTGTAAAATCCGTTTAGCCAGTTCAACAGCAGTTTCTTCTTTCGTTCCGCTCCCAATTAAAATAGCAATTAATTCGGCATCGCTTAAAGTACCTCTTCCTTTTAAAAGTAATTTTTCACGCGGCCTATCATCTTCAGCCCAATTTTTTATCGAAATTTTATTTGGCTTATCCATTTGTTACGTGTTTTTTTGTTATAAGTACTTAATAAATAATATGTTACTTACTAAAAAAAATGAATCTGTACTAATTTATAAACGCAATAATTTTTTTTATAATCTATTTTAAATGTTAAAAATTATGTTAATATTTGTGAAAAAAAGATGAAAAATATACTTACAATATTGTTTTTAAACTTTATTAGTTTTGTTTTTGCTCAAACAAATTTTGAAAGCGGATATTTTATTACGAATAACGGTAATACCGTAGCATGTTTAATAAAGAATGTGGATTGGCTACATTCGCCTGAATCTTTTGAATATAGATTATCTGAGGTAGAAGAAGTAAAAACAGCTTCGATTAATGATGTTCAGCTTTTTGATATTTTAGGTAAAAGTAAATATATCCGAGCACGCGTTGATTTAGACATTTCATCAGACGATATCTCTAATTTAACTTCGAGTAGAAACCCGATTTTTGAACAAAAACAGGTGTTTTTAAAACAGCTTGTTGCTGGGGATGCTAATTTATATAGTTATAGAAATGGTCAAAAAACGTATTTTTTTTATAATCTTTCCGATCAAGAAATTAAACCTTTAGTTTATAAACGATATTTAATAGATGGTTATAAAATTGCATTTAACGTTGATTACAAACAAGAACTTTTAAATAGTTTAAATTGTAATGCAATTACAGAAAATATGATTGTTAAAACTGATTATGACGAAAAAGATTTAATCCGGTTATTTAATAAATATAATTTTTGTAAAAACCCTAATTTTAAACCTAATGAAACAGTCGGTGTTTCTAAAGGAAAATTTAATTTAACAATAAGACCGCGCGTAAATTTTTCAAAATTCAGTTTTACTCGTCAGTCAGTAACGTATGATTTTGAGAATTCAACAAATTTTGGAGCTGGTTTAAATTTTGAATACATTTTGCCATTTAATAACAATAAATGGTCTGTTTTTATAGATCCTAACTATATTGATGTAAGCCAATCAATAAAAATTACTACAACAGATGTAAAGCTGAAATATAATGTAATTGAGATGCCAATTGGAATTAAATATGGAATGTTTTTAAACGAAAACTCAAAAATTTATCTTAGTGCTGCTTATGTAATTGATTTTAATTTAAGTTCTAGCTTTAAAACATTTAGAGGCGATACAGAATATATTAATGTTAATTTAAAATCGCAGCCAAACTATGCGTTTGCTGTTGGATATAGTTATAAAAATAAATATAGCGTTGAGGTAAGAACCACCACGAAAAAAAATGTTACCCAAAATTTAATTTATTGGGACAGTAGTTTATCTAATACATCAATTATATTAGGTTATACAATTTTTTAAAATAAAAAAGGCGATATTTAATATCGCTTTTTTTTATTCATTATTTTTTCGCATTTTACATACATTTGTGACATATAAATACAAATATGGTTCCAATTTATTTTATAACTCCAGACGAGTCAAGACCAACCGGAGGCGTGAAGCAAATTTATAAACAGGTTGAGATTTTAAATGCGAATGGGTTTGATGCTTATGTGGTGCATCAAAATAAAAAATTTAAGATAAATTGGTTTCAACATAATGTACCAACAAAGTACTTTCCGAAAATTTATTTAGACATTGAAAAATATAGAAAGAAAGGAATTTATTATCAAATAAAGTTTTTTTTTAAAAAACTATTTACTTCGTCTAAATTGCCTGATGAAAAGAGTGTTTTAGTTTTGCCAGAAGTTTTGGCCAAAAATTTAAAACCGGATTTGTATCCTAATCAACGGGTAATTTTTAATCAAAATTGCTATTATACCTTTTTAGAAAAAAGAGAAAACAATACGTTTTATGAAATCTATGAAGATGCCTTAACTTTGGCAACTATAGTTGTTTCTGAAAACTCAAAGCAGTATTTACAATTTGCATTTCCGGATATTGATGTGCAGCGTATTCGAATTGGGATTGATAAACCTTTTACATATCATGCCAACAAGCACAAACAAATTGCCTACATGCCAAGAAAGTTAGGAGATGACTTGTTTCAACTCATTCAAATTTTAAAAAATAAACCGGCATTTAAGGAATGGGAATTTGTTGCCATAAACAACAAAACAGAAATAGAAGTAGCACAAATATTACAAAACAGTGCAATTTATTTAAGTACCAATTGGCAAGAAGGGTTTGGTTTGCCTCCTGCAGAAGCCATGCGTTGTGGTTGTTATGTAATTGGATACACAGGAAATGCTGGAACAGAATACTTTAATGATGTTTATAGTATAACGATAGAAAACGGCGCAATTTTAGATTTTGCACAAGCTGTAGAACAAGCCGTAGTTACTTTTAATTCAAATCCTGACTTTATTATTGAAAAAGGAAAAAAAGCTTCTGATTTTATTACTGAAACGTATACAAAAACGCTTGAAGCAAATGATATTATTACATTCTGGACAAAGCTTTTAAAATAAAAAAACTCCTTAATTAATTAAGGAGTTTTTTTATTACTATTTCATCAAAACTTTTATCTCGTCAAAATTCAAACCTCCGTAATTGCCTGAGCTCATTAGCAACAACGTACTGTTTTCTAAATTCAAATTAAAAACATACGATTTAAAATCTTCCGGATTAGTATATATTTTTAAATCTTTTATGTTAAAAGCATTTTCAATTTGTTCGTAGCTTACCTCGTTTAAACGTTTAATTTTAACAGCTTCGGGCGAATAAAAAACAACTGCTTCGTCAGCCGCATTAAGCGCACCTTCGTATTGTTTTAAAAACTCCGCATTTAAGCTGCTGTAGGTGTGCAATTCTAAACAAGCAATTAATTTTCTGTTTGGATATTGATTTTTTACGGCTTGTGTGGTTGCGCTAACTTTACTTGGCGAATGTGCAAAATCTTTATATGCGATTGAAGTTGCTCCTTCGTGAATTTTTTCTAAACGTTTGGATGCTCCTTTAAACGATGCAATGGCTTCGTAAAATTCAGCTTCATCAACGCCCATGTTTTGACAAACCCATTTTGCTCCTGCCAAGTTATTTAGGTTATGAGCCCCAAAAACTTCAATCGGCATGGCGCCTTCTGGCGTTTCTAAATAGGTTATTCCGTTATCAACACTGTATTCTGGCGTTTGGTAAGCAATTTTACGAATCGGATTCGTGCTTTCTTCTGCTACACGTTTTACGTTCGCATCTTCTTCATTATAAATTAAAATACCACCGTTGGTAATTTTATCTACAAAAATTTCAAATTGTTCTACATAATTTTCGAACGTTGGAAATACATTAATATGATCCCAAGCGATGCCCGAAATTAAAGCAATATTTGGTTGATATAAATGAAACTTTGGACGTAAATCGGTTGGTGATGACAAATACTCATCGCCTTCTAAAACAATAAATTCATTATCGTTGGTTAAACGCACCATGGTATCAAAACCTTCTAATTGTGCGCCAACCATATAATCAACATCAATGTCATGATAATGCATTACGTGCAATACCATTGATGTGATGGTTGTTTTGCCATGAGAACCACCAATTACAACACGTGTTTTGCTTTTGGCTTGTTCGTATAAAAATTCAGGATACGAATATACTTTTAATCCCAATTCTTGTGCACGTAAAAGTTCAGGATTATCTGCTTTGGCATGCATGCCTAATATAACAGCATCTAAATCGGAAGTTATTTTTTCAGAAAACCAACCTAATGCATCGGGTAATAAACCCGAATTTTTTAATCGAGATAACGACGGTTCAAAAATTGCATCGTCGCTACCGGTAACTTGATATCCTTTTTTATGTAAAGCTAAAGCTAAGTTGTGCATGGCGCTTCCGCCAATGGCAATAAAATGAGCCTTCATGTATTTTATTATTTGCTGTTAAATTCTACTTGTAATTGTTCTGCTTTTTGTGTGTTTTTAAGCTTGTTCAAATATAAGTCATATAATTTTTTATATGTAGTTTTTGAGTTGCCAATTTTATGTGCTTTTACAAAATGCTTTTCGGCCTCAATATAATTTTTTTCGTATTCATAAATGTAGCCGTAAGCCAAATGCCCATCTACCGGAGAAATAGTAACTAAATTTTTAGCATAACTTTTTGCTTTGTTTAAGCTACCGCCAACAATTCCGGGTAATTCGGTATAATAAGTAACAAAAGCCCAATGCGCATCAATATGTTTTGGGTTTAAAACTAAACTTTCAGAAAACGCGTGTTCTATTGCGTTTAATTTGGTTAAAGCTTTTAGTTTACTCCCGTTTTTTGCTTGCATGGCTAAAGCTGCCCCGTAATAATAATGTAAATCAGCCTGATCGGGTTGCTTGTTTAATAAGTTTTTAAAAGTTTGAGCAGCTAAATCCCATTGGTTTAATTGGCCGTAAACTTTACCTAATAAAATGTTGGCTTGTGAATCGTTGGGTTGTTTTTCTAAATATAGGTTTAGTTGTGTTTTTGCTTTTTCAAATTCTTTATTTGCATAAAGTTGTTCGGCCCATTGTGTGTTGTTTTGAGCAAACAGATGGATCGAGGTACTAAACCAAATCAAAAAATAAATAAATTTCATGTTGTAAAAATAAACAATCAAACAGTTTAGTATATAACTTGAGTTTTTTGATTTAATTTTATATTGGCGTAAATTAAAAAAAGGAAGTTACAAAACCTCCTTTTTTTACTAAACATAACAAATAACAAAACACTAATACAGTCCTTCAATAGATAAGTAACGTTCTCCGGTATCGTAATTTACCGTTAAAACTATTTGGTCTGAAGGAATATTTTTAATTGCTTTTGAAACAGCTGCTAAAGATGCACCGGTAGAAATACCAACAAACAAACCTTCTACGGGCAACTTTTTTAGCAAAATCAAAAGCTTCTTCGTTTTCAATCTGAATTACTTCGTCAATCACTTTTGTATCTAAATTTTTCGGAATAAACCCAGCGCCAATTCCTTGAATGCTGTGAGAACCCGATTCACCACCTGAAATTACAGGTGATTTTGATGGCTCAACTGCATAAACCTGCGTTTTAGGATTTACTTCTTTAAGCGCTTTCCCAATTCCAGATAAATGTCCACCTGTTCCAACACCGGTAATTAAATATGCAACGCCTTTCGGAAAGTCAGCTAAAATTTCTTGAGCTGTTTTTTGGTAATGCACCTCTGGATTTGCCCCATTTTCAAATTGCTGAGGTACCCATGCGTTCGGAATAGTTGATGCTAATTCTTTTGCTTTTGCAATAGCACCCTTCATTCCTAGTTCTTTTGGAGTTAATACAAATTCAGCTCCGTAAGCACCCATTATTTTTCTGCGTTCAATCGACATCGATTCGGGCATGGTAATAATAATTTTATATCCTTTTACAGCGGCAACAAATGCCAAACCAATTCCGGTATTGCCCGATGTAGGTTCAATAATAACTCCGCCCGGTTTTAAAGTGCCGTTTTTCTCAGCTTCTTCAATCATGGCTAAAGCAATTCGATCTTTAATAGATCCGCCCGGATTTTGTTTTTCTAACTTAATATAAACCTGATGATCCGGAAATAAACGTGATAAGCGTACCACCGGCGTATTACCAATGGCTTCTAAAATGGTATTTAAAATCATAATATTTATTTTTTTAGATGACAAAGTCATCGGGATAATTATTTGTTTTTTGTTTTACAATCGGATCTGCGTTTTGGTAAACCACCGAATTTGGAGCAATGCTTTGGGTAATCCATACATTTCCTCCAATAACCGAATTGGCACCAATAACCGTTGTTCCGCCTAAAATTGTTGCGCCTGCGTAAATGGTAACATTGTCTTCAATGGTTGGATGCCTTTTTTGGTCAGCCAAGTTTTTTGCAACATAAAATGCACCTAAAGTTACGCCCTGATATATTTTAACATTATCGCCAATTTTAGTGGTTTCGCCAATTACAATGCCCGTTCCGTGATCAATGTAAAAGTTTTTACCAATGGTAGCACCGGGGTGAATGTCAATTCCTGTTTGTTTGTGTGCAAATTCCGAAAAAAAACGTGGTAATATCGGAGTTTGTAACCTATACAAAACATGAGCTAACCTATGAACGGCAATCGCATAAAACCCAGGATATGAAAATACAATCTCAATTTCCGATTTTGATGCTGGATCTTGTTTATAAAACGTATAAATTAAATCTTCTAATTCATCTTTAATTGCTGGTAATGCTGCAAAAAATAAATTTTGAATTTCTTTTGCCTTATCCTCAAGTACAATTTTGTACAAAAACGTTTCAAATTGTGTTTGTAACGCTTTTAAATCAAATTGTTTGTTGGGTTGATCAAAAATTAAATCATATATCAAATGTTCAACAAATAGTTCAACTGCTTGTTTATTAAAAGGTAAGCTGTATTTACTAACTAATTTCATAGCAACTTCTATAAAGTCCATAAAGTTAGTAGATAATTATTAAAAACAAAAATAAAAAAATAATTATTTATGGCGTGTCCCTTGTATCCTCGGGCCGAGCTTTCCGCTTTATCTTTTCGGGGCAATTTCAAAAAGTATCGCTTTTTATTACCATAAGCTAGCTTCAAAACACAAATTGTTCCCCCATTTTTTACCCCTCAAAGGATGCCGCTTCAATCCCTAGCGCGCGCTGCCAACCAAAAAAGTATTTTTTTTGAGGGCTAACCCTTCACAAAATGAACGTTTTAAAAAATAGTTTTTAAAAAGATGCATTTTTATTTGTTTGCGATAAAAAAAAGGTACTATCTTTGCCATCGCAAACAAGGATATATGCCTTGTTTTTTTATCTCAAGTTCATAAACCTATTGTAATCTTCAAAACGCTTTTAAAATCGGCTAAAACCGGTTAAAAAAGAAAAAAAAATATTTTTCTAAAAAAGTTTTGTAAGATTAAAAATAAGTTTTACTTTTGCACTCGCAACTGTGAAAAACACGGGATGCGTTAAAAAAGAAGTAACGATTACGTTCATTGATATATTGAATTGACAGCAAAAAAGTAAGAGAGTAATCTCGTATTAAAGAAAAAAAGACCTAGCAATCGTACAATAATAAAAATATACGATGAAGAGTTTGATCCTGGCTCAGGATGAACGCTAGCGGCAGGCCTAACACATGCAAGTCGAGGGGTAGAAGCAGCTTGCTGCTTTGAGACCGGCGCACGGGTGCGTAACGCGTATGCAACCTACCTTATACTAAGGAATAGCCCAGAGAAATTTGGATTAACGCCTTATGGTGTTTTAGATTGGCATCAATATAAGACTAAAGATTACGGTATAAGATGGGCATGCGTCCCATTAGTTAGTTGGTAAGGTAACGGCTTACCAAGACGATGATGGGTAGGGGTCCTGAGAGGGAGATCCCCCACACTGGTACTGAGACACGGACCAGACTCCTACGGGAGGCAGCAGTGAGGAATATTGGTCAATGGAGGCAACTCTGAACCAGCCATGCCGCGTGCAGGAATAAGGTCCTATGGATTGTAAACTGCTTTTGTATAGGAAGAAACCATCCCTTGCGAGGGGTCTTGACGGTACTATACGAATAAGGATCGGCTAACTCCGTGCCAGCAGCCGCGGTAATACGGAGGATTCGAGCGTTATCCGGAATCATTGGGTTTAAAGGGTCCGTAGGCGGCCTAGTAAGTCAGTGGTGAAAGTTTGCAGCTTAACTGTAAAATTGCCATTGAAACTGCTGGGCTTGAATTTTTGTGAAGTAACTAGAATATGTAGTGTAGCGGTGAAATGCATAGATATTACATGGAATACCAATTGCGAAGGCAGGTTACTAACAAAGTATTGACGCTGATGGACGAAAGCGTGGGTAGCGAACAGGATTAGATACCCTGGTAGTCCACGCCGTAAACGATGGATACTAGTTGTTCGGTTTTCGGACTGAGTGACTAAGCGAAAGTGATAAGTATCCCACCTGGGGAGTACGAACGCAAGTTTGAAACTCAAAGGAATTGACGGGGGCCCGCACAAGCGGTGGAGCATGTGGTTTAATTCGATGATACGCGAGGAACCTTACCAGGGCTTAAATGTAGATTGACGTATTTGGAAACAGATATTTCTTCGGACAATTTACAAGGTGCTGCATGGTTGTCGTCAGCTCGTGCCGTGAGGTGTCAGGTTAAGTCCTATAACGAGCGCAACCCCTGTCGTTAGTTGCCATCGAGTGATGTCGGGAACTCTAACGAGACTGCCAGTGTAAACTGCGAGGAAGGTGGGGATGACGTCAAATCATCACGGCCCTTACGTCCTGGGCCACACACGTGCTACAATGGCCGGTACAGTGAGCAGCCACTACGCGAGTAGGAGCGAATCTACAAAACCGGTCACAGTTCGGATCGGAGTCTGCAACTCGACTCCGTGAAGCTGGAATCGCTAGTAATCGGATATCAGCCATGATCCGGTGAATACGTTCCCGGGCCTTGTACACACCGCCCGTCAAGCCATGGAAGCTGGGGGTACCTGAAGTCGGTGACCGCAAGGAGCTGCCTAGGGTAAAACTAGTGACTGGGGCTAAGTCGTAACAAGGTAGCCGTACCGGAAGGTGCGGCTGGAACACCTCCTTTCTAGAGAAGTATTGATAGGTTCAACTTTATATTGAAATTACTCTCGCTGTTAGTTCAAAAATTTATAAGTAAAATACAGAGTCTCGTAGCTCAGCTGGTTAGAGTACTACACTGATAATGTAGGGGTCCCCAGTTCGAGTCTGGGCGGGACTACTATTTTGTTTATAGATAAAAAAAGGAAATTCTAGGGTTGGGTGTTGAGATACTATCAACAAGGATTCAACATTCACATAGAAGAATGGGGGATTAGCTCAGCTGGCTAGAGCGCCTGCCTTGCACGCAGGAGGCCATCGGTTCGACTCCGATATTCTCCACGATTTTAGATAAATATCTAAATAACCGTTCATTGACATATTGCAATAGAAAATACAAACAAAAAGTAGAAAGAAAAAAAATAATTTTTTTACAGTAGAACGCAAGTTCTGTGTAGAAAACTCATACATAAGCAAATTAAGGGCGTATGGGGGATGCCTAGGCTCTCAGAGGCGATGAAGGACGTGATAAGCTGCGAAAAGCTACGGGGATTGGCACACACGAATAGATCCGTAGATATCCGAATGGGGCAACCTGTCTAGTTGAAGACTAGTCACATCGAAAGATGAGCAAACCCGCTGAACTGAAACATCTAAGTAGGCGGAGGAGAAGAAAACAAGAGTGATTCCGTAAGTAGTGGCGAGCGAACGCGGAACAGCCCAAACCAATATTGTTACGGCAATATTGGGGTTGTAGGACCACGATATTTTATGCAAAGCGAATTAGAATAACCTGGAAAGGTTAACCGAAGAGGGTGATAGTCTCGTATAAGTAAGCGATGTAATAGATAGTGGTATCCTGAGTAGGTCGGGGCACGTGAAACCCTGATTGAATTTGCCGGGACCATCCGGTAAGGCTAAATACTCCTGAGAGACCGATAGTGAACCAGTACCGTGAGGGAAAGGTGAAAAGAACCGTGAATAACGGAGTGAAATAGATCCTGAAACCATACGCTTACAAGCGGTCGGAGCCCTTTTATGGGGTGACGGCGTGCCTTTTGCATAATGAGCCTACGAGTTACCGTTGCTGGCAAGGATAAGCACTTTAGGTGTGGATCCGTAGCGAAAGCGAGTCTTAATAGGGCGCTTTAGTCAGTAGTGGTAGACGCGAAACCGTGTGATCTACCCATGGACAGGTTGAAGTTTAGGTAACACTAAATGGAGGACCGAACCCGTTGACGTTGAAAAGTCTTGGGATGATCTGTGGGTAGGGGTGAAAGGCCAATCAAACTCGGAAATAGCTCGTACTCCCCGAAATGCATTTAGGTGCAGCGCTGTTTTAGTTTATTAGAGGTAGAGCTACTGATTGGATGCGGGGGCTTCACCGCCTACCAATTCCTGACAAACTCCGAATGCTAATAAATGTTTTACAGCAGTGAGGGCATGGGTGCTAAGGTCCATGTCCGAGAGGGAAAGAACCCAGACCATCAGCTAAGGTCCCCAAATGTATACTAAGTTGAAAAAACGCGGTTTGTTTGCTTAGACAGCTAGGATGTTGGCTTGGAAGCAGCCATTCATTTAAAGAGTGCGTAACAGCTCACTAGTCGAGCGAACGAGCATGGATAATAATCGGGCATAAGTATACTACCGAAGCTATGGATTTGCGCTAAGCGCAAGTGGTAGGGGAGCATTCTAAACTGGGTTGAAGGTGTACTGTGAGGTATGCTGGACTGTTTAGAAAAGCAAATGTAGGCATAAGTAACGATAAGGAGGGCGAGAAACCCTCCCGCCGTAAGACTAAGGTTTCCTGAGCTATGCTAATCAGCTTAGGGTTAGTCGGGACCTAAGGCACACCCGAAGGGGGACGTCGATGGCCAACGGGTTAATATTCCCGTACTTCTAATAATTGTGATGGGGTGACGGAGTGATGAAAGCACCGCGGACTGACGGAATAGTTCGTTAAAGTACGTAACTATAGGACTTGTAGTAAAATGCGCAGGTCTTGGTGAAATACGATAGTACACAAAATCTTCGGATGGCGTGATAGTGTGCCTAAGGGCTTCCAAGAAAAACCTCTAAACATAGATTATTAGAACCCGTACCGTAAACCGACACAGGTAGTCGAGGAGAGTATCCTCAGGCGCTCGAGAGATTCATGGCTAAGGAATTAGGCAAAATAGACCTGTAACTTCGGGAGAAAGGTCGCCAGCAGCAATGCTGGCCGCAGTGAAAAGGTCCAGGCGACTGTTTATCAAAAACACAAGGCTTTGCAAAATCGTAAGATGACGTATAAGGTCTGACACCTGCCCGGTGCTGGAAGGTTAAGAGGAGATGTTATTCGCAAGAAGAAGCATTGAATTGAAGCCCCAGTAAACGGCGGCCGTAACTATAACGGTCCTAAGGTAGCGAAATTCCTTGTCGGGTAAGTTCCGACCTGCACGAATGGTGTAACGATCTGGACACTGTCTCAGCCATGAGCTCGGTGAAATTGTAGTAACGGTGAAGATGCCGTTTACCCGCAGTGGGACGAAAAGACCCTGTGCACCTTTACTATAGCTTAGTATTGTTCTTGGATAAGTGATGTGTAGGATAGGTGGGAGACTATGAAGTGGCGTCGCTAGGCGTTGTGGAGTCATTGTTGAAATACCACCCTTTGCTTATCTGAGGTCTAACTCTGCGTTGCAGAGGACATTGCTTGGTGGGTAGTTTGACTGGGGTGGTCGCCTCCAAAAGAGTAACGGAGGCTTCTAAAGGTTCCCTCAGTACGCTTGGTAACCGTGCGTAGAGTGCAATGGCATAAGGGAGCTTGACTGAGAGACATACAGGTCGATCAGGTACGAAAGTAGAGCATAGTGATCCGGTGGTTCCGCATGGAAGGGCCATCGCTCAAAGGATAAAAGGTACGCCGGGGATAACAGGCTGATCTCCCCCAAGAGCTCATATCGACGGGGGGGTTTGGCACCTCGATGTCGGCTCGTCACATCCTGGGGCTGGAGAAGGTCCCAAGGGTTGGGCTGTTCGCCCATTAAAGTGGCACGCGAGCTGGGTTCAGAACGTCGTGAGACAGTTCGGTCTCTATCTACTGTGGGCGTTAGAAATTTGCGTGGATCTGATTCTAGTACGAGAGGACCGAATTGGACTAACCTCTGGTGTATCAGTTGTGCCGCCAGGTGCATCGCTGAGTAGCTACGTTGGGCAGGGATAAGCGCTGAAAGCATATAAGCGCGAAACCCACCACAAGATTAGATTTCTTTAAAGGGTCGTTGTAGATGACAACGTTGATAGGCTATAGATGTAAAGGCAGTAATGTCATAGTCGAGTAGTACTAATAACCCGTAAGCTTATGTATTTGTCTCCTGCTGAAATTAAGTAGGCAGGAGGACTTCTTTCTAATAAAAGTAGAAGAGTTTGTATAGAACAACTATTGTAATAGGGTCAACCATATATTGCTAGATATAGCAAACCGATTTAAGGTGGTTATTGCAACGAGGCTCACCTCTTCCCATCCCGAACAGAGAAGTTAAGCTCGTTAGCGCAGATGGTACTGCATTTATGTGGGAGAGTATGTCGCTGCCTTTTTTATAAGTCCGAATCAGAAATGGTTCGGACTTTTTTGTTTTATAATTTATTTTATCTGATTATGGATTATCATTTTAAGTTATATAAGCCGAATAATTATTTAAGTCAGTTTATTTACGAAAAAAAGCGACATAAAAACTTGTTAGGAAGTTTGTACAATTTTCCTGGAGGAACAATGGCTATTGGTAGGTTGGATGAAGATACCGAAGGTTTACTTTTTTTGACAACTGATGGGATTGTTAGTGAAATTATAAGGAGTAAAAAAGTTGAGAAAGAATATTTTGTTCAGGTTGATGGAATTATTACCGCATCAGCAATTGCTGAATTAAAATTAGGTGTTGAAATAGGTGTTAAAGGTACTAAATATATCACGAAACCATGTGAAGCAGATTTTTTACCTATTTTACCTGATTGTGTTGGTGCTGGGCATAGAATTAGAGATGGACGTCATGGTCCTACAAGTTGGTTGCGTATTATCATTACTGAGGGTAAGTTTAGACAAGTACGTAAAATGACAGCTAAGGTTGGTTTTCCTACTCTACGATTAATTCGTTATCGGATAGGAAATGAAACGCTTGATGGTTTAAAAATTGGAGATGTTATTGCTGTTACTAGTTTTGATATTTGATAGTTTGCTTTTGCGTTAGGGATAGGAGCGATATCCTTTTATGTAAAGCAATGGAATAAAAGATAAAGCGGATAGCTCGGGTCGGGCTATCCGCTTATTTTATTTTGTTATTTGCTATTTTAGCGAGGGTAACGCCCTTATTTATTTAAATTTTCTGCAGCCTTTAAAACAACTTCTTTCAAGTTCTGCTTGTAATCGATCATTTTATTTAAAAGGGCAGTATTTTGACTTGCTAAAATTTGTACGGCTAATAATCCAGCGTTTTTGGCACCGTTTAGAGCCACGGTTGCTACAGGCACTCCGCCTGGCATTTGTAAGATTGATAATACAGAATCCCAACCATCGATTGAATTTGATGATTTTACCGGAACACCGATTATCGGTAATGGGCTCATAGATGCCACCATTCCTGGTAAATGTGCTGCACCACCTGCACCGGCAATAATAACATTAATTCCGTTTTTATGTGCGTTCGAAGAAAAATCTACTAATTTTTCTGGCGTGCGATGCGCAGATACAATATCAACGTGCGTTTCTACACCAAATTCTTTTAAAATATCTATGGCTTGTTGCATAACGGGCATATCAGAAATGCTGCCCATAACTACGGCTACTTTCATTGTTTTTTTTTTGTGCTTTATTTAGCAATTACTCGAATGGTTTCTTTTACTTGTTGCGCAACTTTACGCGCTTCGTACATGTTTTGGTTTACAATGGTTACGTGGCCCATTTTACGGAAAGGACGGGTTTCTCGTTTACCGTAAATATGCGGTGTAACTCCATCAATAGCCATAATTTGCTCAATGTTTTCGTAAACTACTTGGCCTGTATAACCTTCTTCACCTACTAAATTAACCATAATACCAGCAACTTTACTTTCGGTATTACCTAGCGGTAAATTTAAAATAGCACGAATGTGTTGTTCAAATTGTGAGGTATAACTTGCCTCAATTGAATAATGGCCCGAATTATGCGGACGTGGGGCAACCTCGTTTACCAAAATTTCATCGTTTTGCGTTTGAAACATTTCTACCGCCAATAAACCTACATGGTTGTATGCTTCTGAAACTTGTAAAGCAATTTCGCGTGCTTTGTTTGCAACTGCCTCATCAATACGTGCCGGACAAATTACATATTCTACTTGATTGGCTTCTGGATGAAACTCCATTTCTACCACCGGATATGTTTTAATTTCGCCAGATGCAGAACGTGCAACAATAACTGCTAATTCGTTTTTAAACGGAATCATGTTTTCTGCAATACATTCGGTTTCTGGTAACGCATCTAAATCTTCAATTTTGCGTACAACTTTTACTCCGTTGCCATCATATCCACCTTCGGTTGCTTTCCAAACAAATGGCATTGCAATGCTACCGTTTACAACTTCTGCTTTTAAAGCAAAAAGTGTTAAAAACCGTTGGTACGGCGCTGTTGGAATATTATGTTGGGTATAAAAATCTTTTTGATTGCCTTTGTTTGATATTAGGCGTAAGGTTTTTGGTGAAGGAAAAACTTTTTTACCTTCTTTTTCTAGCGTTTCTAACGCTTCAAGATTTACATTTTCGATTTCGATTGTTAAAACATCTACCTGATTTCCTAAATCTAAAACGGTTTGATAATCGTTTAACGAACCCTGAAAAAATTTTGTAGCTCCGTATTGCGAAGGTGCTTCTGCGCTTGGATCTAAAACATAGGTTTGAATATCGAATTTACGGGTTTCGGTTAGCATCATTTTACCTAATTGTCCGCCACCTAAAATTCCTAATTTAAAATCTGATGAAAAATAGTTCATGTTGTTGTGTTGTGTTTGTGCAAAGATAAAGTTTTAAATGAACTTATTGCTTGGCTTGTTTACGAATTTTATGCAGTATTTTTTTAGATCGGCTAATAAAAGATGGTTCTTGTAAGCTTACTTGTTGCTCTATAATGGCAACTAAATCAGTCGTAATCCAATCGGCTTGATCCCGTAATTCGTATAAAACAGTAATGCAGTTTACCCGTGTTGCAACTAATGAATTGGTAAGCAACCAATCAAAATGCATGGTTACCAATTGTTTTTTTTGTTGCTGGGTAAAAAAATCAGGATGTGTTGCAAGTAAATTTGCAAAAATACGGCTGTTGCATCGCTTACAAGTTTCTATTTTTAGTTGGGTTGCTAAGGTAATAAAAGCATTTAGCTCATCTTTTAAATAACTTGGATTTACATCTACCATATCATCTAAAATACAGGTAAATAAAACCTGATTTCGCGGGGTTGTTTGCGCTATGTAATTTATTAAAATTGAAGCGGTAATGTTTTGTTTTTTAATTATTTGTAATGCTTTTTGCCTACTTTTAATGCTTAGGTTAATTGATAAACTATTTAAGAATTGATGAACCTGCATGATGCTATTATTATAGTATTAAAATAAGTTATTCATTTTTAAAATAAAGAAAAAAATCGTAAATTTAACCTCTTTAAAAGAGAAATGTTTTTTACTTAAATAAATAATTCTTTATTAAAATTGTAAATTTCTACCTATGCAATTGTTATCTTTGTGTTTTAAAGATACTGGCAAATGGAAATTACAATACACGACAAAACTTTTGTGCCGTTTATAGATAGATATCAACTTGATAAAGCGGTGGCTAATATGGTAGCACAAATACAGCGTGATTATGTTGGGAGAACGCCATTATTTATAGGAGTTTTAAATGGTTCTATATTAGTGATGGCTGATATTTTAAAAAAATATCAAGGAAATTGCGAAGTAAGTTTCGTAAAATTATCCTCTTACCAAGGCACGCAATCTACAGAAACTGTAAAAAAATTAATAGGTTTACAAACCGAAATTTATAACCGAGATGTAATTGTTGTAGAAGATATTGTGGATACTGGAAATACTGTTGAAACAATTGAACAGCTTTTAAAAACGCATCAACCCAAATCGGTTAAATATGCAACGTTGTTTTTAAAACCCGAAGCATATCATGGTGCAATTCCTATAGATTATGTAGGTATTGAAATAGAAAACAAATTTATAGTTGGTTATGGTTTAGATTATGACGAATTAGGTCGTAACTTACCCGACGTGTATCAACTGAAGTAAAATTATACTAAACAACAACAGACAAAAATGATTAATATTGTATTATTTGGTAAGCCTGGAGCTGGTAAAGGTACTCAAGCTGAATTTTTAAGAGAAAAGTTTAATTTGGTACACATATCTACAGGTGATATTTTTAGATTTAATATTAAAAATGAAACTGAATTAGGTAAGCAAGCGCAGGTATATATCCACAAAGGAGATTTAGTACCAGATAGTTTAACAATACAAATGTTAGAAAGTGAAGTAAATAAAAATGCTGACGCAAGTGGTTTTTTATTTGACGGGTTTCCGCGTACCGAAGCACAAGCCGTTGCGTTAGATAACTTTTTAGCAACAAAAAACTGGCAAATTACAGCAACAATTGCTTTAGATGCAGACGATAATGTGTTAATTGAACGTATTTTAGAGCGCGGTAAAACATCGGGCAGAGCTGATGATCAGGACGAATCTAAAATTAGAAATCGTTATGAAGAATATAATGAAAAAACTGCTCCTTTAATTGATTTTTATAAGCAACAAAACAAGTTTTATTCTGTAAACGGAATAGGTACTATTGCCGAAGTTACTGAACGTTTAAGCGCAGTGATAGAAAAACTTTAGTTGATTTATTTTACATAATACTAAGGAACCTTATAATTTACACAATTATTCGGTTCCTTTTTTAGTTTATATTATTTCATGCAAAAAACAGTAGTTTTTTTGTAAATTTGTAGCTAAATTACGTTATAGCCGTGAAATGGAAACGGTTATTAAAAAATACAATTATGACAGAAGGAAATTTCGTAGATTACGTAAAAATATATGCTTCATCAGGTAAAGGTGGTAAAGGATCATCTCACTTACACCGTGAAAAATTTATTGATAAAGGTGGACCCGATGGGGGAGATGGTGGCCGTGGTGGACACGTAATTTTACGTGGTAACAAAAACCTTTGGACGCTTTTTCATTTAAAATTTACCAAACACGTTAAAGCTGGTCACGGTGGTGATGGGGGATCTGCACGTTCTACCGGAGCTGATGGCGAAGATAAATACTTAGAAGTTCCTTTAGGAACGGTTGTTAAAGATAAAGAAACTGAAGAGGTTTTGTTTGAAATAACAGAAGACGGTGAAGAAGTTGTTTTAGCGCGCGGAGGTAAAGGTGGATTAGGAAACTGGCATTTTAGAACCGCAACCAACCAAACACCGCGTTATGCACAACCGGGCTTATATGGTGAAGAATTTGATGTTATTTTAGAACTTAAAGTTTTAGCAGATGTTGGTTTAGTTGGTTTTCCAAACGCAGGTAAATCTACCTTATTATCTGTTTTAACATCAGCCAAACCAAAAATTGGCGATTATCCGTTTACAACCTTAAAACCAAACTTAGGAATTGTTGCGTATCGTGATTTTCAGTCGTTTGTAATTGCTGATATTCCTGGAATTATTGAAGGTGCTGCCGAAGGTAAAGGTTTAGGGCATTATTTTTTACGCCACATAGAACGAAATTCAACTTTATTATTCTTGATTCCTGCTGATGCAGAAGATATTATAAAAGAATATGAAATTTTGTTGGATGAATTACGTCGATACAATCCGGAAATGTTAGATAAAGACCGTTTGGTTGTTATTTCTAAATCGGATATGTTAGATGAAGAATTAATAGCTGAAATGAAGCCAGAATTGGATGCCGGTTTGCAAGGCGTTGATTATATGTTTATATCATCTGTTGCTGAACAAGGGCTTACAGAATTAAAAGATAAACTTTGGCAAATGCTTACCAAATAAAAAAATCTCCTTTTAGGAGATTTTTTTTATCGTCTGTGTTTCCAACGTTTATGTGTCCAAAAATAATAGCGCGGATCGGCTTTAATTTGTTCTTCAACAATGGCTAAAAATTTATTGGTAATATAATATTTAGGTACGTTTTGTGCATCATCAGTAATCTCTAAAAATTCGGCTTCGTAATACGCGTTTTACTTTACTAACTTTAGCATACAAAACGTTCATGTTTAATTCTACTGCTAGTTTTTCTGCCCCCATATGAATAGGTGTTTCAACACCTAAAAAGCTATGCCAGTAATTGTTTTTGTTAAGCTTTGGCGTTTGATCGCTAATAAACAAATAGGTTGCATGTATGCCTTTGTCTTGATTTTTTTTAATGGTGCCAGCTGTTTGCTTGGTATCAATTAAATGGGCATTAAATTTAGATCTTATTTTTCGGACTAACTTATCAAAATACGGATTGGCAATTTTTTTATAAATACCATATGCTTCGGTATCTAAATACAATCCTAAAACGCTCATCCATTCCCAGCTTGCGTAATGCGAGCACATTAAAACAATAGATTTTCCTTTCTTTTCATATTCCTTTACCAACTCAATGTTTTTAAACTGAAAACGATTTTCGATTTCTTGTTTAGATATGGTTAAGGTTTTAATCATTTCTAAAAACATATCACACATGTAATGGTAAAATGCTTTTTCTATTTGTAAAACTTGTTTGTCAGTATAAGTCGGGAAAGCTAATTTTATATTGCTGCGAACTGTTTTTTTACGATATCCAATAATTCTATAAACAAGTATATAGATAAAATCAGATAATAAATACAATAATGAAAAAGGTAATATGGAAATACACCATAAAAAGGCGTAAGTTATAATATATAGAAGGTATTTCATGCTTTGCTTAAATTTATACAAATATACTTGATTTGTTTTTTGTTACCGAAAAGCTTTAGTAAATTCGGAAAAAAATATTTTATGGAACAAACCATCCCTGTACTTTTGGTTTTAATTATTGTTACTTGTTTATTTAGTTGGAAAGGTTTTAACGATCCTAGCTTTTTTAATAAATACATGTTTCAGGTTGCTCGCGTAAAAGCAGGTGAACAATACCGCATGTTTACATCGGCTTTATTGCACGGAGATTTGATGCATTTGGCTTTTAATATGTACACCTTATATATGTTTGCACCTATTTTGGTTTATTACTTTGGTTCGATACAATTTTTAATCATTTACATATTTAGCGTAGCATCAGGTTCATTATTGGCTTATGCTATTAATAAAGATAATAATTATTACTCAGCTATTGGTGCTTCTGGTGGGGTAATGGGCATTATTTATAGTGCTATTTTAATTAACCCAGATATGGGCTTGTATTTCTTTTTTATTCCGATTCGAATTCCTGCTTTTGTTTTCGCAATTGGTTATCTGGCTTATTCGGTTTTTGGAGTTAAAAAAGCGATTGGAAATATTGGTCACGAAGCACATATTGGCGGTGCTTTAGGTGGAATTATTATTACAGGAGTTTTAAACTTTGGTTTAATTTTAAACAACCTTTTGCTTTTAGCTTTATTGCTATTACCTATTGTTATTTTGTTTGTGATGCACAAAAATGGAAAATTAAGATAATAAAAAAGCCGAAAACATTGTTTTCGGCTTTTTATTATAACAATCCTGCTCTTTTTAATAAAGCTTCTGGTTTAGGTTCTTGCCCTCTAAACTTTTTATACAATTCCATCGGATGTTCAGTTCCGCCTTTGCTTAAAATATTTTCTTTAAACTTGTTTGCAATTTCTTTATTAAAGATGCCATTTTGTTCAAAATAGTCAAATGCATCGGCATCTAAAACTTCTGCCCATTTGTACGAGTAATATCCTGATGAATATCCGCCGTTGAAAATGTGTGAAAAAGCTGTTGACATGGCATTTTCTGCTACATCCGGATAAAGTTTAGTACTTTCAAATTGTTCGTTTTCAAAAGTTTTTAAATCTGATATGTTTTCTGGATTTTGTCCGTGCCATCCCATATCTAATAAACCAAAGCTTAACTGACGTACGGTTGCCATGCCTTCTAAAAACGAAGCGCTTTCTTTTATTTTAGCTACCAATTCCATCGGAATTACTTCGCCGGTTTCGTAATGTTTGGCAAACAATTCTAAAGCTTCTTTTTCGTAACACCAATTTTCCATAATCTGACTTGGTAATTCTACAAAATCCCAAAAAACAGAAGTTCCAGAAAGGTTAGGATAAATTGTATTGGCTAACATACCGTGTAAAGCATGACCAAATTCATGAAACAAAGTTGTTACTTCATTAAAAGTAAGTAATGAAGGTTTAGTTGCTGTGGGTTTGGTAAAGTTACAAACAATAGAAACGTGCGGACGGTGGTTTTCTCCTTCTTTGATATATTGAGGTTTAAACGAGGTCATCCAAGCGCCGTTTCGTTTTCCTTTTCTCGGAAAGAAATCCGAATAAAAAATGGCTACTAAATTATTTTGTTCGTCTAAAACCTCGAACGTTTGCACATCTTCATGGTATTTTTCAATGGTATTAACTTCTTTAAAAGTTAAACTAAAAAGTTTTTTTGCCACATCAAAAGCACCTTGTTGTACACTTTCTAATTTAAAATACGGTTTTAAAACCTCGTCATCTAAATTAAATTTTTCTTGTTTTAATTTTTCAGAATAATACGGACCATCCCATTTTTCTAACGCGGTAATTCCGTCTAATTTTTGAGCATAAGCACTTAATTCTGCAAATTCTTTGTCGGCAGCAGGTTTTGCTTTTTGTAACAAATCATGTAAAAAAGTTTTTACTTGTTCTGGCGTTTGCGCCATGCGCTCTTCTAAAACAAAATTAGCATGGGTTTTGTAACCTAATAATTGCGCACGTTGATGTCTTAATTTTGCAATTTTTAAAACATTTTCGGTGTTGTTGTATTCGTTATCCTGAAATGCTTTTTTACCTGCAGCAACGGTAATTTCTTTTCTAAGTTCACGATTTTCAGCATACGTAACAAAAGGTAAATAGCTCGGATAATCTAAAGTAAAAATCCATCCCGTTTTGTTTTCTGCTTCAGCAATTTGTTTGGCAGCTTCAATAGCTCCTTCTGGTAAACCTTTTAAATCTTTTTCATCGGTTATATGCAATTGGTAAGCATGCGTTTCTGCCAAAACATTTTCTCCAAACTTTAAGGCTAAAACGGCCAATTCTGTATCTATAGCTCTTAAAGTTTCTTTTTGTTCGTTGTTTAAAAGTGCTCCGTTACGTGCAAAAATTTTGTATGTTTTTTCTAATAATGTTTTTTGTTCGGTTGTTAATTCCAAATTTGAAGCTTGGTCGTAAACCGTTTTTACACGATTAAAAAGTTCTGTGTTTAACGTAATATCGTTTGCAAGCTCAATTAATTTTGGCGCAATTTCTTGTGCATTTTTTTGCATTTCATCATTCGTTTCGGCCGAATGTAAATTGAAAAAGATGTTAGCAATACGATCTAGTTTCATTCCTGAAAATGCCATAGCTTCAATCGTATTCTTAAAGCTTGGGGTTTCTGAATTAGTTACTATCTGATTAATTTCTGCTTTTGCTTCTGCAATTGCCTGTGTAAAACTCGGAATGTAATCGGTAACCTGAATTTGAGCAAATGGAGCCGTATTATATGGAGTTTTAAAAGTTGTATCTAATATTGACATTTTAGTAAAGTTATTTTAATTGTAAATGATTTTTTTTGGCTATTATTTTATTTGATTCTGAACATTAGCAATTATTCTTGTTAAAATATGTTATTTAAAACCAAATAAATAATAAAGTATTAAATTTTAACATTTCATCATATTGATTTTGTCGGTTATTTATGTGCTTTTATCGAGTAATTATTTCCTAATAATTCGTTTTCCCTTTTATCCCCTTTAATTAATCATTACGATTAATTACCAAAAAGAACAAAAGCTCTATTTTTAATAGAGCTTTTTTCGTTTTATAGCAACGAACGTCTAAAAAAAACACCGATAACTAGTTATCGGTGTTTTTATATTATTTAGCTATGTTAACAGCTCTTGTTTCTCTAATAACCGTAATTTTTACTTGACCTGGGTATGTCATTTCGGTTTGAATTTTTTGCGAAATATCGAAAGATAAAGTTGCTACCATTTCGTCAGAAACTTTTTCACTTTCAACAATTACGCGTAATTCTCTACCTGCTTGAATCGCGTAAGCATTTTTAACACCATTAAAGCCGTAAGCAATGTTTTCTAGGTCATTTAAACGTTGAATGTACGAATCTAGTACCTGACGTCTTGCTCCCGGTCTTGCTCCTGAAATAGCATCACAAACCTGAATAATTGGTGAAATTAAAGATGTCATTTCAATTTCGTCGTGGTGCGCTCCAATTGCATTACAAACTTCTGCTTTTTCACCATATTTTTCTGCCCATTGCATACCTAAAATAGCGTGTGGTAAATCAGATTCTGTTTCTGGTACTTTACCTATATCGTGAAGTAAACCTGCACGTTTTGCCATTTTAACGTTTAAGCCAAGTTCTGCAGCCATAATACCACATAATTTAGCAACTTCGCGCGAGTGTTGTAATAAGTTTTGGCCGTATGATGAACGGTATTTCATTCTACCTACCGTTTTAATTAATTCTGGGTGTAAACCATGAATTCCTAATTCTATAACAGTACGCTTACCAACTTCAACAATTTCTTCTTCAATTTGTTTGGTTGTTTTAGAAACAACTTCTTCAATTCTTGCTGGGTGAATACGTCCGTCTGTTACTAATTTATGTAAAGCCAAACGCGCAATTTCACGACGAACCGGATCAAAACATGAAAGAATAATTGCCTCTGGTGTATCATCAACAATAATTTCAACCCCAGTTGCAGCTTCTAAAGCACGAATGTTACGACCTTCACGACCAATAATACGCCCTTTAACATCGTCAGATTCGATATTAAAAACAGAAACACAGTTTTCTACCGCTTCTTCTGTTCCAACTCGCTGAATGGTGTTAATAACAACTTTTTTAGCTTCTTGTTGCGCTGTTAATTTTGCCTCTTCAATCGTATCTTGAATGTACGACATAGCAGAAAGTTTAGCGTCAGCTTTTAAGTTTTCAATTAATTGTTCTTTAGCTTCATCTTGTGATAAGCCCGAAATAGCTTCAAGTTGTTCTACTTGGTGTTTGTGTAACTTTTCTATTTCTTTTTCTTTTTTGTCAATGTGCTCTAAACGATTTTCGTAATCTTCCATTTTTTTAGAAAGTTCATCGTTTAGTTTTTTTGACTTAGCCAACTCGTTAGAAACTTGAGCTTCTTTATCTCTAGTTCTTTTTTCGGCTTCAGCCATTTTTTTATCTTTTGCTAAAATCTCTTTTTCGTGTTCTGATTTTAGTTCTAAAAATTTTTCTTTTGCTTGAAACAATTTTTCTTTTCTAATAGATTCAGCTTCTGCTTTTGCATCTTTAAGAATTGAATTTGCCTCTGAATTTGCGTTTTTCAATAAAGAAGTTGCGGTATTTTTTTCTAAAAACTTTGCAAATCCGAAGCCAATTAGTAAGCAGATTACGGAACAGAAAATTATGATTAAAGTTGTACTCATGTTAATTGTTATATTAATGAAAAAAGCCCACATTAGTTGAATTGCATAAACTCGTGAAAGACAAGTTTTAGGCTAACTCGATGTTCTGGGATCCCGTGAGGGCATGCCATAGTACCGAAGATTCACCCATTTTAATTTGTTAGTGTTGAGTTTATCAAATTGAGAACTAATGCAGGCAGTATTTTTAGTCTTTTTTTGTAAGAACGTTTGGTGCAGATTATAATATCTGATCTAAATCTGAATTCATTTTTTTTAATAAGTTCAGTGTATTATTATAATCTTCGAAATTGGTTTGTACAGATTGTAAATCGCGTGTGGCAAGTTCTAAGGCGCACATAGCTAATAAATCTTGTTTGTCACGAACAGCAAAATTAGCTTCTAATTCTTTAAGCATTCCCTCAATTTTTTTTGCTGCTTTACGTACAGCTTCCTCCTGATCATAAGTAATTGTAAGCGGATAAATACGATCGGCAATTGAGATTTTTATTTTTAAAGTTTCAGGATTCATATGCTATTCAGACAGGTGTTCTATACAATAATCAATTTCTTTAATAATTGAATTTATTTTGAGCTTTGTTTCTCTTTTAAAATCGGCACTGCCTAAAAGACTATTAGCAATACGTAAAGATTCGTTTTGTTTTTGTAAGTTTTCTATTACTTCAATTTGTCTTAAAACTTCATCTTCACTTTGTTGAATTTCAGCAAGCAAACTTTCGTTTATTTCCTCTAAAGCTTTCATTTTACGTAAAAGCAAATTCAGCTTATATTGTACGGCAACGGTTACTTCTGATAATTCTGACATCTTACTAATTACCTTTACTATTACTACAAAGTTAATATTCCATTTTATATCTTACAATAGCTTTTGATAAAATTTATTAATATTTAGCCTTTTTTTTTAACATTTAAGCTTTATTTTTAGTTGTCAATTTTTTGTTTATACTATTTTGATAGAAAACTTGTTTTACTTTGATGCACTTACTTGCTGATTTTGAAGCGAAATTGATTAGTTTTAAAATATGATTAAATTTTGAATATGAAAAAATCCTTCTGTTTTATTATATCTGGCTTTTGTTTGGTTGGATTTGCTCAATCTAAACCCGTATATCCGCAAGATTATTTTTTAAGTCCTTTAAAAATTAGTACCGAAGCTTCAGGCACATTTGGCGAATTGCGTGGCAATCATTTTCATTCAGGATTTGATTTTAAAACCCAACAAAAAGAAGGGCAGGAGGTTGTTGCCGTTGCCGACGGATTTATTTCAAGAATTAAATACAGTGCTTTTGGTTATGGTAAAGCCATTTATGTTACGCATCCTAACGGATTTACAACCGTTTATGGCCATTTGCAAAAAGCCAATCCGGAAATAGAAAAATACGTAGCTGCGTATCAATATAAAAAACAAGCTTTTGAGGTTGAGTTATTTCCTAAAAAGGGAGAATTACCCGTAACTAAAGGCCAATTGTTAGCTTATTCTGGTAATACCGGCGGTTCTGGCGGGCCGCATTTGCATTTTGAATATCGTGATTCTGCCACCGAAGAAATTATTAATCCGTTGCATTTTGGCTTAGCTCAAACTTTAAAAGATACGCAAGCCCCGGTTTTAAAAAGTTTATGGGTTTATCCAATTGCCGATTCTAGCGTGGTTAATCAATCCAACCAAAAAGTAAATTTAGTTTTTAATAAACTAGCACCAAATAGTTTTATTTCTAATAAAGTTTTAGCTAACGGTGCAATTGGTTTTGCAATTAATAGCTACGATTTAATGAACGGGCATTTAAACCACAACGGCCTTTATAGAATAGAAATGTGGATAAACGGCAGTTTGCAATATCAGATAAGTTTTGACCGTTTTAATTTTGCCGAAACGCGTTATATAAATAGTTATATTGATTACGAACATAAAATGAAACGCAAAGAAACTTTACAAAAATTGTTTCGTGGCAATTCTTTTCCGTTATCGTTGTTAGCTGCTAATACGTTTTCTGGTGTTTTAAACGTGCAACCTAATGATAACTACAATGTAATTATAAAACTATTCGATTTTCATGATAATAAAACCGAAGTAACCATTCCGGTAGCATACAGCAATCAACCTGCAGTACATATTAAACCACAGGTAAAAACCGATTATTTGATTAAAGCCGATCGACAAAATATTTATCAACAAGAAAATGTTACCGTTACTGTTCCTAAAAATACATTTGTTGATGATTTTTATATGAATTTTGAAGTGAAAAATGGCGTGTTAAAACTGCACGAAGATGTGGTGCCGGGCTACCAAAACATGACCTTTGAATTTGATATTGAAAATACGCCGTTTGCTGCCGTTCCTGTTAAAAAACTTTTTATTGCAGAAACCAGCGGTAAAACGCCTAATTATTTGTCAACCAATGTAAAAGGCAATAAGCTTTATACACGAAATCGAAACTTAGGTACCTATCAGGTTGCTATTGATACCGTTGCACCAAAAATTTATGGATTAAATTTTAAAGATGGCGATAATTTAGATACAAAATCAATCATAAAAGTTAATATTGCTGATGAGCAATCGGGCATTCAATCGTACAACGGTTATTTAAATAATCAATGGATTTTGATGGAATACGATTACAAAACCAAATCGCTCGTTCATAATTTAAATGATAACGTTTATGTCAACGGTGAAAATGTTTTTAAAATTGAAGTTACCGATAAAGCAGCTAATAAAACGGTCTTAGAAGCCAAGTTTAACAAATCAAAAAACAATTAAATGTGAAAAAAGCAACTTTATTTCTGCTGTTGGTATTGGTTTTTTTTACCTGCGCTGTTTATGGACAAACGGCACAAGTAAAAGGCGTTTTGTTAGATCAGGATCATTTTCCGGTTACTGATGTACAAATTACTGCGTTAACAGATGCAAACCCTATAACTACAACGTCAGATAATTCGGGGTTTTACCTCATAAAAATTCCGGCAAACCAATCGGTTACCTTGTTGTTTTCGCACATTAGCTATAAAAAAGTTTCGGTAAAATTAAACTTAACAGCCAACGAAGATTATGAGTTGAATTTAGAATTGAATGATGTTTACGAGCAATTGGGAGAATTGGTTATTTCTAAAAACGGACTTAAACAATTAAAGGGCATTGCTGTTATTCCGCCACAAATTATTCGAAACATACCGGGGGCAAATGCAGGGGTAGAAAATATTTTAAAAACATTGCCTGGGGTTTATTCTAACAACGAACTTAGTACCTCGTATTCGGTTCGTGGTGGTAATTACGACGAAAATTTGGTTTATGTAAACGAAGTTGAAGTTTATCGCCCGTTTTTAATTCGTTCAGGCCAACAAGAAGGATTAAGCTTTACCAATACCGATATGGTGCAAACGGTAGATTTTTCTGCCGGTGGTTACCAAGCCAAATACGGCGATAAACTATCGTCGGTTTTAGATATTACGTACCGCCGGCCAACTAAATTTCAGGCTATTGTAAATGCTAATTTTTTAGGCGCATCTGCATCGGTAGATTACGCATCAAAAAATCAGAAATGGAGCGGTATTTCGTCCGTTCGATATCGCAACAATTCGCTATTGGTTAATAGCCAAGAAACCGATGCCAATTACAAACCGTTATTTTTAGATATACAGCAAGTTTTAAATTTTGATTATAATGCGCAATGGCAATTTTCGTTTTTAGGTAATATTTCTTCCAATCGCTACCATTACAAACCGCTGCATCGCCAAACTAATTTCGGAACGTTAAACGATCCGATTGCATTGTTAGTGAATTACCAAGGAGAAGAAAAAGATTCTTACTTAACTTATTTTGGTGCATTAAAAGCCACACAAAAAGTAACCGAGAATACCAAGTTAAAATACATTGCTTCTGTTTATCATACCCAAGAACAAGAAAATTTTGATATAGAAGCTCGCTATCGTTTGGGTGAGGTTGATACGAATATCGGATCGAATAATTTTGGCAACGTAATTTATAGCCGTGGAGCCGGATCTCAACTTTCACACGGGCGTAATCATTTAGATGCGTTAATTGCTAATTTTGAGGTAAAAGGTTTTCATGATTTAACCAATGATAATCAGGTAGAATGGGGAGCAAAATATACGTATGAAGATATTCGTGATCGTTTGGTAGAGTGGGAACAAATAGATTCTGCCGGATATAATATTCCCGCTTTAGATTTAGATATCAAAAACAACCAACCTTATCAACCGTATTATGGGCCTTTGGCACCATTTCATTATGTTCGCGCAACTAATTTTGTAAAAATAAATCGCATTTCGGGTTATGCACAATGGAGCAAACGTGGCAATTTAACCCATGCCGATTATTGGATAAATGCAGGGGTTCGCGCACATTACTGGCAAGTTAATGCTCAAGGTTACGAAAGTAAAGGACAAGCAACAATTAGCCCACGCGCACAATTTTCTATAAAACCGTATTGGGTGGCTGATATGGTATTCCGAATCTCGGGCGGTTTATATCATCAACCTCCATTTTATCGCGAATTACGAAAAATGGATGGTACTTTAAATCCAAACTTAAAAGCCCAACAAGCTGTGCATGTGGTTTTAGGTAACGATTATACATTTCAAATGGGTGATCGCCCGTTTACTTTAACCACCGAATTGTATTATAAAAATTTAACCAATGTAAATGTTTATACGTTAGATAACGTGCGCATTCGCTATTTTGGAGATAACGATGCAAAAGCTTTTGTTTACGGAGCCGATGTTAGAATTGCTGGTGAATTTGTACCGGGTGCAGAATCGTGGTTTAGTGTTGGATATTTAAAAACCCAAGAAAACTACCAAAACAAAGGATGGATTGCTCGACCTACCGATCAGCGTTTAAAATTTGCATTACTGTTTCAAGATTATATGCCTGTATTACCACGTTTTAAAATATATTTAAATTTAATTTACAATACCGGTTTACCTGGTGGTTCACCTTCTTACGGTGATCCGTATGCTTACCAAAACCGTTTACGCGATTACCGCCGTGTAGATGCTGGTTTTTCGTATGTGTTTAAAGATGCTAAGCTAAATTCAGACAAAAAATGGCTAGAACCTTTTAAAGAACTTACCGTTGGGATAGAATTGTTTAATATGTTTAATAATCAGAATTCTATTACAAATACATGGGTGCGAGATGTTTATACCAAATATCAATATGCCGTTCCTAATTATATGACTACTCGAGTTTTTAGTTTGAAGTTGAGTGCTCGACTGTAATATTTTTATATATTTGAGTAAATTTATGTTGCGATGAAAAAACTATTTTTATATAGCCTTCCGTTTGCATTACTTGCTGCAGTTAGCAGTTGTGTTAATAATGAAGAGCCTAAACCTAAAGTTGTTTATAAAGAAAAAGAAGTTGTAACAACCGAAGTAAAACGTGATACAACTATTTTAAAAGTTTCGGACTTGCCCGTGCATATGGACGGAAGTAAATATTTAATTTTTCCGATTGGTGATATTCGTATTTACGACGATAGTAAATACGCAAGCTACGGTAGATCTAAAATAAACCCAGCAATTAGCTATGCTATTTCTAACTACAATCGTTATGAAATAACAGGTTTTTTTGAAAATTTAAAATTTCAACACATAGATTCTACTTCGTTTAGAACCTTAACCGATAAAGTTTTACAAATTCAAACAGCAACCTATTTAAACACCATTGCAGCCAAATCAAATAAAAAAATATTGATTTATACCATTACGGACGCAGATACCAATGGTGACCAAAAAGTGAATGCCAACGATATTAAATCGTTATATATTTCGGCGGCTGACGGAACCAAGTTTAAAAAATTATCGCACGATTATCAGGAGTTGATTGATTGGAATATTGTTGAAGCTGCCAACCGTTTGTACTTTAGATCGATTGAAGATATTAATAAAAATGGCGTTTTTGACAGCTTAGATAAATTGCATTATTATTACGTAAATTTATTAGATACTGCTTGGCAAGTACACGAATACGATGCCGTTCAGAACTTATCTGCTGCAGATTTTATGGAACTAAATAAACCTAAAGCTGAAACAGAATCAGCCGAAGAGCAAGAATAAAAAAGCAAACCTTAAGGTTTGCTTTTTTTATAACAATATATCGCTTTCTAAATCTGATTTTGCAATTTCAAACGAGTAACCTAAGCGTAAAACAATGGTTTGTACTAAGTTTTTGTACCAATTTAAAGAGCGTGGGTGAATGTACAAACGTTCTATTAAATGATTCGGATCAATATCAATTTTTAAGCCATCGTTAACCGATTTGTTTAATTGCGTCGCATCACCAATTAAGCGCACTTCGTTTTCGTACTGAAAGCTTTTGCGTTTGTACAAATACGGAAAATATTTGTCGGTAAACGGAATGTATTCTTTTTTATAATCAATATAATTTACCTCTCCAATTTGTAAATCAATAGCTCGGTCTTGGTACTCAACGCTATTTTGAAGTTTTCCGATGGTTGACTGAATAGCTAAACCTTCGTTATTTTTTGTGAAAATTTGCCACATGGCAAAACTTTCGTGTGCATTGGCATGCCAACTGCTAATAACAATATTTTTACGTTGCGCTTTATAATTGCTTAAATAATCGGGTTTGTTTTTTAAAAGCTCTTTAATTTCTTCAAAAGTTGGCTCACTAAAAGTACCTTCGTACTGATCTTCAAACTTATCAGAACGAGATAAAAACATTTTTCTGGAAATAAGTAAATCTAAAAACTTAGATAAATCAAGATATTTCCAGATTATGGTTTCGTTATTTAATGTTTTAATTAAGCGCTGATCCATGGTAAGCAATTAAGCAAAAGGAATTTCTAATAAACGTTTTGATAATTCAATATCGTTAGGTTTACCGGTGTGTTTTTTAGGTTCGTCAGAAAGTTTAACAACGCCCGTCCAATCACCACCTTCAGGTAAAGCTTCGGTCATTTTTAAAACAATGTTCATGCGTTCTAATCCCACATCGTTTGTAAAATCGGTACCAATGCCAAAGCTCATTCCAATTTTTCCACGGCAATAATTCACAATTCGATCTACTTTTTCGTAATCTAATCCGTCAGAAAAAATGATGGTTTTGGTAGTTGGGTTGATGCCCATTTTTTTATAATGTGCAATGGTTTTGTCGGCAAATTCTAACGTATCACCGCTGTCGTGGCGCACGCCATCAAATAATTTGGCAAATTTTTTATCAAATTGTTGAAAGAAAACCTCGGTGGTATACGTATCGGTTAAGGCAATGCCTAAATCGCCGCGGTACGCATCAACCCAATGTTCTAACCCCATATAATTAGCCATTTTAAAACCATATTTTGCTGCATGAAACATAAACCATTCGTGCGCGTGGGTACCAATAGGTTTGGTGTTGTATTTCATGGCTAAATGTACGTTGCTTGTACCAATAAAACATTTTTCACCATAATCTTTCAACGCTTTTACCACTAAATCGTGCACATGAATAGAATGACGGCGACGGGTACCAAATTCGGCTACATTAATGCCCAATTGGTTGTATTTTTCTATTTTATCTTTTGTTCTTTTTATAACCATTTCATCGGCTTCACGAGTAAGACCGGTAGTTATGTAATACAATTCACAAATTAAGGCCATAATAGCAACTTCCCATAAAATGGTTCGGTACCAATAACCTTCTATTTTTACGCTTAATTCAGATCCGTTTTGTTCTACCACAACTTCGTTTGGATCGTAACGATAACCTTGTAAAAAATCTAAATAGGTAGGATCTAGATACGGGCAATTTATGCTTAAAAATACTTTTTCGGCATCCGTTAATTTTAAGTTTGCCATTGCATCAATTGCTTTACGTAAATGATTGGCAAAACCTTCTGGAAATTGGTGTTTGCCACGATTTATAAATTCGTAACGAGCTTTTGCGTAAGGAAAAAGCTTTATTACGGCATGTTGCATTGTGAATTTATAAAAATCGTTATCTAAAAGAGACGGAAGAATATTGTAATTAATTGCGCTCATATATGGTAATTTTGAAACATTAAATTTACTGAATATTTAGCTTGTATTTTAAACTTAATGCTAATTTATGTTTATGTGTTTTTAATCGGGATGATATGCTAAAATATCTGCAGGTTGGCAATCTAAAACTTTGCAAATAGCTTCTAAAGTTGAAAAACGAATGGCTTTTGCTTTTCCTGTTTTTAAAATAGAAAGATTGGTTGTAGTAATTCCAATTTTATCTGCTAATTCTTGCGATTGCATTTTGCGTTTGGCTAACATTACATCAAGATTTATAATTATTGCCATTTTAATTAAATTGTTAATTCGTTTTCTTGTTTCAAGTTTATATTTTCTTGTTTTTGGTAGAAAGCAATTTTAAATACCTTTCCGATAACCAAAAATAAAATTCCTATAATTAAGCCATTAAATGGATTTAATATAAAATCTTCAAATTGAAATGAAAATTTATTAATAGTAGAACTTAAGTCAATAGCCATAAAAATTGTAAATAATTTTACTACTAGAAAGTTACCAATAAATAACCAACCCGATTTTATAAAATAAGATGCATTTTGTAGTGAAAATAGATCCAGCTTTATAAAATTAGTAACGCATTTTCTAATTAAAATAAATCCGTAAATGTTAACTACATAACTAACGATGCAAATTGCAAAATAAATACAAATTAAAAGAAAGTTGTCTTTTACAAGATTTGCTTCGTTAATAAATTTAAAAGCTTGCATATCATTTTTCTCAAATTTTAAAATTGAACTGAATGCAAACATCAACATTGGAATGATTAAAACAAGTTGAATAATGTATAAGGTTAGTAGGGCGTTTAAAATACGTAATGCTTTCATAATAAATTATTTTGTTATTGATAAAGATATAAAAATTATCGAATAACAATAATTAAATTAGAATAAAAAAATCACTTTTAAAGAAAGTGATTTTTTTATTTAGGAATTAAGCTTCTAACGATTGTAAAGAAACTAATTTGCTGTAAGTGCCATTTAAAGCTAAAAGCTGTTCGTGCGTGCCTTGTTCTATAATTTTACCTTTTTGCAAAACTAAAATTAAATCGGCTTTTTGAATGGTTGATAAACGATGGGCAATAACAATTGATGTTCTATTTTGCATCATTTTTTCTAGTGCATCCTGAACCAAACGTTCGCTTTCGGTATCAAGCGCTGAGGTTGCCTCGTCTAAAATCATGATTGGAGGATTTTTTAAAACCGCACGCGCAATAGAAATACGTTGTTTTTGGCCACCCGATATTTTGTTTCCTGCATCACCAATGTTGGTATGCAAACCTTCGGGTAAATCTTGCACAAATTCGTATGCATTAGCAATTTTAAGTGCTTTAATTACTTCTTCATCGGTTGCATCCAATTTACCTAGTTTTACGTTATCGGCAATTGATCCGTTAAACATAACCGAATCTTGCGTTACCAATCCCATTTGATTGCGTAACGAATGCATGGTTACGTTTTTAATATTTTCGCCATCCATTAATATTTCACCTTCGTTCACATCGTAAAAACGCGTTAAAAGGTTTGCAATGGTACTTTTACCAGATCCGGATTGACCAACCAAGGCAACGGTTTTTCCTTTAGGAATGTTTACCGAGAAATTGGTTAAAACCGGTTCGTCATTGTTGTAACCAAATGTTACGTTTTTAATTTCGATGCCTTTTTCAAACCCGGTAATTTGTTTAGCGTTTGGTGCATCTTCAATCGGGTTTTCAACTTCTAAAACTTCAAAAACACGTTCGGCAGCTGCTAAACCATTTTTTACTTGGTACGATGCTTTAGAAATTGCTTTTGCTGGCGTTAATATGTTGTAAGCTAAACCAATGTAAGCAATAAATTGTGCGCCGTTTAACGATTTATCTACTAAAACTAAGTTACCTCCGTAAACCAATAAAATACCAATTACAACAATACCCATAAATTCGCTCATAGGTTGTGCTAAGTTATTTTTCTTGGCAATGGCGTTTGTTAATTTGTATAAACGGTTGATTGAGTTGTAAAATAAATCTGAAAAAAACTTTTCGGCATTGTAACCTTTTACCACTTTTAAGCCCGAAAGCGTTTCTTCGGTAATCGAGATTAAATAACCATTTTCTTGCTGTGCGCGTGTTGATTTGCTTTTAAGGGATTTACCTATTTTGGTGATAATTAACCCAGAAATAGGGATGAAAATAAAAACAAATAAGGTTAGTTTCCAGCTGATAGAAAACATGGCGATTAATGAAAAAGCAATGGTTAACGGTTCTTTTACAATCAATTCTAATATTAAAAAGAATGAGTTTTGAACTTCGTTTACATCGCCTAACATGCGCGCCATTACATCGCCTTTTCGTTTTTCAGAATAGTACGATACCGGTAACGAAACAATTTTTTTAAACATGTTTTCGCGTAAATCGCGTAAAACACCGTTACGTAATTTGGTAATGTTTTGTAAGGCAAAATAGTTACTTAAGTTTTTAAGTAAAAAGGTTACAATTACTAAACCTACGGTTATCATTAATCCGTAATACGCGCCGTATTTTTCTGAATAAATGTTTACGTAATAAAATAAATATTGTTGCCAGTTGGATACCGCATCAACAAAACCGGTATATGCGGGTAATTGTTTTACTTTTTCGCCGTCGCCAAATAAAACTTGCAAAACGGGGAATATAAATACCATTCCGATTGTACTAAAAAGCGCATAAAGAATATTAAAGAAAATGTTTAGCACAACATTTCTTTTATATTTTTTAGCATACGGAACAATTTTTTTTAAATTTTCGTCCATTAATTTAATTGTAAATCGGTAATAATGTTGTTTATTTTTTCAGTTAAATACGCATCGGCTTGTTCAATTTCGTTCACATTCTCGATTGGTAAGTTTACGCTGAAATAGAATTTTATTTTTGGTTCGGTTCCGCTTGGGCGTGCACAAATTTTAGATCCGTCTGCTAAATAGTAAATTAATACGTTAGATTGCGGAATGTGCAACGCTTCAACTTCGCCCGTTAACATGTTTTTTGCGGTAGAATTTTGATAGTCTTCTATAAAAACTACGGTTTCGTTGTTTAGTTCGGTAAACGGATTTTCGCGTAGTTTGGTCATCATCGCTTTAATTTCGTTTGCACCTTCAATTCCTTTTTTGGTGATTGAAATTAAATGTTCTTTGTAATATCCATGATCCACAAATAAGTTTTGTAATTCTTGATATACCGAGCTTCCTGCAGCTTTTGCTAAGGCAGCAATTTCGCAAATTAATAGGGTAGAAGCTACAGCATCTTTATCGCGAACGGCATCGCCCACCATAAAACCAAAGCTTTCTTCGCCACCGCCAATAAATTTTTGTTCAGGGAAATCTTTAATGAATTTTGCAATCCATTTAAAACCGGTTAATCCAACTTTAATATCAACTTCATAAGCTTCGGCTAAAGCCAGCATCATTGGTGTTGAAACGATGGTTGAGCCGATAAAATGTTTTTTACCTTCTAGTTTGTTGGCACGTTTCCATTGTTCTAACAAAAACGCGGTCATTAAAACCATGGTTTGGTTTCCGTTTAATAAAACCATTTCGCCACTATTATCACGAACGGCAACACCTAAACGATCGGAATCCGGATCGGTACCCACCACAATATCTGCATTAATTTTATTGGCTAATGCTAATGCCATGGTTAACGCTTCTGGTTCTTCCGGATTTGGTGATTTTACCGTTGGAAAATCGCCGTTAGGTTCGGCTTGTTCTACCACAATATTCACATCGGTATAACCTGCTTTAGATAAAACGTTTGGAATGGCTTTAATTGAGGTTCCGTGTAACGAGGTAAAAACAATTTTTAAGTTTTCTTTTGCCGCAGCTGGCGTGTTAAACGATGCATTTTCGATGGCTGAAAGTGCAAAAGCTTCGTCAATTTCTGCCCCGATATATGTAATTAATTCTGGATTTGCTTTGAAGTTGATATCAGCATATTGTAGGTTTTCAATCACCTCAATAATTTCTTTATCTTGTGGTGGAACCAATTGGCCGCCATCTTGCCAATAAACTTTGTAACCGTTGTATTCTGGCGGATTATGTGATGCTGTTAATACAATTCCGGCATGGCAGTTTAAGTATTTTACTGCAAAAGATAATTCGGGCGTAGGACGTAATTCTTCAAACAAATAAACCTGAATGCCATTTGCTGAAAAAACATTGGCAACAATTTGTGCTAATGAATCGCTGTTATGACGGCAATCGTATGCAATAGCAACTTTAATTTGCTCGCCAGCGAAGGTTTGTTTTAAATATTGAGATAAACCTTGGGTGTTTTTACCTAACGTATATTTATTAATACGATTAGTACCTACTCCCATTACGCCGCGCATACCGCCGGTTCCGAATTCTAAGTTTTTGTAAAAAGCATCTTGCAATTCTGCCGGATCGCTGGTTAGCATTTCTGTAACGCGTTCTTGGGTTTCGGTATCAAAAGTAGGGGTTAACCATTGGTTAACTTTATCTAGAATTTCTTTTTCGATGTGCATAAAAAATGTATTATACGTGTAACAGTTGCGCAATTTTGTAACGCGCTTCGTTATTTTTTGTTCTTAAAATAATTTCGCCTAAAAAGCCGGCTAAAAATAATTGCGTACCAATAACCATGGTAGTTAATGCAATGTAAAACCACGGATTGTTGGTTACCAGCACTGCAGGTTCGCCAACAGAAAGTTTATATAATTTATAAACTCCAATATAAGCTGCCGCCAAAAGACCGATAGCAAACATTAGCGCGCCTAAAGCACCAAAAAAATGCATAGGGCGTTTGCCAAATTTTGACAGAAACCAAATGGTGATTAAATCTAAAAAGCCATTTATAAATCGTTCCATACCAAATTTAGAACTGCCATACTTACGTGCTTGGTGTTGTACTACTTTTTCGTTAATTTTAGTGAAGCCTGCATTTTTAGCTAATACAGGAATATAGCGGTGCATTTCGCCATATACCTCAATGTTTTTAACTACTTCATTGCTGTATGCTTTTAATCCGCAGTTAAAATCGTGTAAATAAACGCCTGATGTTTTACGTGCTGCCCAATTAAAAAGCTTAGAAGGCATGTTTTTCATTAAAACATTATCGTAACGTTTTTTCTTCCAACCCGAAATTAAATCAAAACCATCGTTTTTAATTAGGTTATAAAGTTCTGGAATTTCGTCGGGGCTGTCTTGCAAATCGGCATCCATGGTAATAACCACATCGCCTTGCGCTTTTTCAAAACCGGCATGTAAGGCTTGCGATTTGCCGTAGTTTTTTAAAAACTTGATACCTTTTACTGCTGGATTTTCTTTCGCTATTGCTTCGATACAATTCCACGAATTGTCGGTGCTGCCGTCATCAATAAAAATAACTTCATACAAATAGTTGTTTTTATCCATCACGGTTTTTATCCAACGATGTAATTCGGGCAAAGATTCAGCTTCGTTTAATAGCGGAATTATAACAGATATATCCATGTATTTCGTTAAATAGTTTGACGGTTTCTAAATATTAAACCTAAAAACGCTCCGTACATAGCATGACCAATAAGTTTTACAGCTAAACCGCTAATATATTCACCAACGGTATATGGGTTTGCACTTCGGGCCTCTATAATCATTGCATCAATTTGTTCTTGTGTTAAATTTAGGCTGTTTGCCATTTTTAAGCTGTATTCTAACGACATTTCTTTTAGCGGGCCTTGAATTTCTGGAGCAACTACGTTAAAAATTATAATGTAAAAAATAACGCTAATTGTACTACCAATGGCACCTGCAATAAAATAAGTAGTAAAGGCATCTTTAAAAATAATAGCATTGCCTAATTTTTGGCGTGTAGTCCAAACTACCATAATACCCAAAATAGCATATATAGCAAGTTCTACAATACCTATATATGGGTTTAAAAATAAACGATAATCAATTAAATAAATACCTAAACAAATTAGTACGCTTATACCACCCATAATAAGGCCGTAAAAAACACCATTTTTTTGCACAATTTGCTTAACTTTAACAGGGTCGTAAATTTCTTGATTATCCATAACAGATTTCATATAATAGTATTAAATTTATATAGCCTACAAATATACTAAAAAACATAGTTTATGAAGTGCTAAAAAAAATAAGATAACTATTTGAAATATCAAATAAAGTAGTAAATTTGCATTCTGAATAAAAAACATTTTTAACAAAAAAGTCCTAACGGGTTTACACCTTTGCCTTAAAAATAAGTAAAGCCTCGAAATTCGTTACGATTAAAAATTTTAAATACAAATAACAATGAAAAAAGGTATTCACCCAGAAAATTACAGATTAGTAGCGTTTAAAGATATGTCTAATGAGGACGTATTCATCACAAAATCAACAGTTGAAACTAAAGAAACTATTGAGGTTGATGGTGTTGAGTATCCAGTATTTAAAATGGAGATTTCTCGTACTTCTCACCCATTCTATACAGGTAAACACAAACTTATCGATACAGCTGGTCGTATTGATAAATTCAAAACTAAATACGCTAAATTCAACAAATAATATTTGTTTTATTTACAATCGAATAAAGCCCTTTCAGATATGGAAGGGCTTTTTTTATGTTTATTCTTATTGGTTTCGTTTACTACCAAGGCATATTTTTTTATCTTTGACTTATAAATCTGAATTTACTTATGAACTATATTTTGTTTGATGGCGCTGTGCGTAATGCCTTATTACCCTTTACATTTACACGACCGGTTGCTGATATTCGTATCGGAATTTTAACCATTCGAGAAAAATGGGAAAATTATTTGGGTACTACAACGACCACCATTACTGAAGAATATTTAGCGGATAAATATCCGATGGTTGAGTTAGAGCAAAACGTAATGATTAATGCAGCGTATTGCCCAAACCCAGAATTGGTTGCCTTAGTACGTGAGCTACAACCTATGCAAGCTGTGGTTCAAGGAGATGATATTATTGCTTTTTATAGTGAAATATCACAAGATGAGGTTGATTTTGAAGCATACGATTTAATTGAATACGAAGGAAACGCTATTACGGTTGAGCATACGTGGGATATTTTTCAGAAAAACGAGCAAGCCATCCGTGAAGATTTCGAATTGTTAACTACCGATCGTGAATCAGAACCCATTCCGAGCACTGTAAATGCAATTGCTCCCGAAAATATTTTTATTGAAGAAGGCGCTAAAATGGCATTTGTAACTTTAAACGCAGCTACCGGACCTATATATATTGGCAAAGATGCCGAAATTATGGAAGGTTCTGTAATTCGTGGGCCGTTTGCTTTAGGCGATCATGCACAAGTAAAACTAGCTACAAAAATATACGGTGCAACAACCGTTGGTCCACATTGCCGTGTTGGGGGCGAAGTGAATAATTCGGTTATGTTTGCATATTCAAACAAAGGGCACGACGGATTTTTAGGTAATTCTGTTTTAGGAGAATGGTGTAATATAGGGGCAGATAGCAACAATTCTAATCTTAAAAACAATTACGAAAATGTAAAGCTTTGGGATTATGAAACCGAACGTTTTGTAAACACGGGTTTACAATTTTGTGGATTGATGATGGCCGATCATGCCAAATGTGGAATTAATACCATGTTTAACACCGGAACCGTTGTTGGCGTATCTGCTAATATTTTTGGAGCAGGATTTCCGCGCAATTACATTCCTAACTTTACCTGGGGCGGAGCACAAGGAACTCAGGTTTACTTAACCAAAAAAGCTTTTGAAACTGCAAAAATAGTTATGGCTCGCCGTGATATTGAATTTACAGAACAAGATGCCGCAATTTTGCAACACGTTTTTAATGAAACTAAAGAATGGCAAAAATAATAACCCAAAAGCAATGATAATATCATTGCTTTTTTAGTTTTATTTAATAATTTTGAATATGCAATTTAGAAATGACATTCAAGGCTTACGTGCTTTAGCTTTTTTATCAGTATTTATTTTCCACTTAAATTTAAACTGGCTCCCAGGTGGATTTTTAGGAGTAGATTTATTTTTTGTTTTATCTGGATATTTAATGACATCAATTACAATATCAGACATTGATAAAGATAGATTTACTTTCGTCAATTTTTACCGTAAACGTATGAAGAGAATATTACCTGCCTATTATATTATGTTATTGGTGGTGTGTTTTTTCGGTATAACTTCACTATTATATATTGATTTAAATGCCTTTTTTAGATCATTAAAATATTCAATGTTATTTGTCTCTAACTTAATATTTTCGGAAGGAAATTCATATTTTGGAGCAAAATTAAGCGAGAATCCATTTCTTCATACTTGGTCTTTGTCTTTAGAAATGCAATTTTATTTTATTTTACCTTTAATTATTTATTTTTTTAAAAGGCAATTAAAAATAATTTTTGTTATTCTAATCTTACTATTTACACTATATAGTTCATATAATATCTATATTTTAGATAATAAATCCCTAATGTACTTTTCATTAGGTGCTAGAATTCCAGAGTTTTTGATAGGTTCATTATATGCAATATTATTTACCAAAAAGCTAGATTTAGGTACCTATAAAAATAATCTTTTTGCTATTTTAAGTTTGCTTATTTTTTTAATATGTATCTTTTTAATGAATGAAGATAGTAACTTTCCTGGAGTACTAGTTTTAATTCCATGCATTGCTATTTCCAATTTATTAGTTTTAAAAGAAAATATTATTTCTAAATTTCTATCTAATAAAGTTCTTGTAGTAGTTGGAACATATTCGTATTCATTATATCTATGGCATTGGCCAATAATGGCATTTATAAGGTATAAAAATAATAGTTATGACTTAAGTGGATTAGAAATTTTTCTGACAGTTTTTCTGACGTTAACTTTATCATGGCTCTCATATAAATTTATAGAAAGTTATGCTAAATCATTTTCAGATTTAAAAACTATATTATGCTTTGGAACATTATTTGTTGGAATTTTTATCATATCGTTTAAATTTAAGGATATCAAAAGTATAAATGTAATTGATAAATTATATTGCGAACCTTATTTTGGAGAAAAATCACATTATAATGGTTTTGTTGAAAAGTTTGGAAATAGTAAGTTAAATGATAAAATTGTTTTATTAGGTGATAGTCATGCTTTAATGTTAAAGCCTTTTTTCGACACCTTAGGTAAACGTAATGGGTTTTCTCTAAAATCTTTAACCAATGATTCTTTTTTAGCATTTCCAAATGTTAAAAAAGAAGACATAATTGATAAAAGTTTATATGGACTTTATGATAAGTCTAGAGCCAATGTTTCCAAGATAGAAACCTTGGTTCAGGATAATGAATTAATAATAATAAATGTAATTGATTTTAAAAGATATCCATCTTATAAAAAGGCAATAGATAGTTTAGCAAATACTATTAGACCTAATCAAAAAATATTATTAATTAACACATTCCCGTTGATTGATAAAAATCCAATCAGAGAAAATAGAGGAATTATAAATAAAGGATTATCTAAAATTAAAAAAATAGAGAATCAAGAAAACTTTGATTTTATTAAAAAGTTAGACGATACACATGATAACTTATATTTTTATGATTTATCAAAAAGTAGTATTTTCATTACTCCTGGCTATATTAATGATACAGTCGCTTATTATGATGATAAACATATAAATACTTACGGATCTTACAAATTAGCTGAAGATTTAGAAACTGATTTTATGCTTTTTTTTAATAAAATCCGAAATAAAGAACCAAAAAAGCAATGATAATATCATTGCTTTTTTTAGTTTATACTGAATTTAGTGCCTATATGAAAGTTAAATATAGCTGCCGGGTTGTAAAACCGATTGCCAAAAGCATTTAAATCATAACCTGCGCTGTATTTGGTATTGTAAATGTTATTTAAGCTTAAATAAACCTGCAACTTGTGTTTATCTATTTTAAATGAACGGTTTGCTTGTAAATTTCCCACCACATAACCTTTTGCTTTTTCGGTATTAGCATCGTTTAAAAACAAAGAAGAATGGTAATAATTGGCATAATTTATTGTAAAATGCGAATTAAACCTAAAGCTTAACAAGCTTTGTACTGACCATTTCGAAATTCCTGGTAAAACCTTACCCGAATAATCCGCCTGATTTATTTGATAATCATCATAACTAAAATCGTAATAATGCCCTGCGAAATAAAATTTAAATTGATTTTGTGCCGATTGGTTCCATGTAAAATAATCCGATTCAATTAAAAATTCAATACCGCGTTGCTTGGTTCCGCCCGAATTAATAAAATAATCATTTCCTTCTGCATCTTGCCTTTTTACAATAGCATCTTTTAACAAATAATCAAAATACGTTGTTTCTAGAAAAAGTGCACCTAATTTTTTTCGAAGTCCAATTTCTTTATTCCAGCCGTATTCAGCCATTAAATTTGTTGCGATTTGTTGGTTGGAAGATCGAACTTCTTCTGAGGTTGGAGCTGAAGTTCCTTTTGCAATTTTAGCACGAATAAACCAAGTTGGATTCAATTTATACGTAGCGCCTAAACTGGGTAAAACCTGATTTTTAAAATGTATTTTACCAGTTTCTTGTTCAGGAAAAGTAGTTTTCCAATCGTATTGCATTGTATTTAAACTAATTCCGGCATCAACAAATAATTGATTTGCAAAAACAACGCGTTGGGTAAAAAAATAATAAGCTGCATGAGTATTTATGGCATCAAACTTTTGTGCATTACCTTTATTTCCGGCTAAATTGTCGTAATTTTTAATGGTTGATGCATTGGTTCCGGCTTCTAAGCCCAAACGCGATTCTAACATTACGTTTTGCAGTTGTTTTTGATATTGAAGGAACAAACGCCCTTGTAAATTTTTTTCGTTCCGAACTTCGTAATTGGATATAAACGGATTTTTAAAATCGGTAAAACTTGATTGTACCAAAGTAAATTGCGACCAATTTTCGTTTATTTTCCATAAATGCGCTAATCCGCCTAAAACGGTTTTATTGTAAATGCTTGCTTTTTGTGTTTCAGCGCTAGGCAATGTTGGCGTTGCTAATCGAGCTTGCCTTCTGTTGGTTTGCATTTGTTGCCAAGTTAATCCGCCGGGCGTTTCGTAAAACAAATCGGTATATAACAAAGTAAGGTTTAGCGTATTTTTGTGGTTGTATTTCCAATCATCTTTAATAAAAAAAGATTTTTTATTTACGGCAGCTTGTTCTCGGTACGAATCGGTATCGTAATACGATTGGGCAATTTGTACAAAATGTTTACCAAGTTGTTTAGAAAGGTTAAAGCGCTGCGCAAACATGTTATAGCTACCGCCAAGTAATTCTAAATTTAGTGCTTCTTTTTTGGTGGTTTGCAGCAACAAAGCTCCACCGCTTTCAGAACCAATTTCTCCGCCTTGTGGTCCTTTTAAAACAGCAATTTCTGCAATTAAATTCGGATCAATTAAATTTAAATAAGAGTTTCCAGAAACGTCGGTTAAAATAAAATCGTCTAAATATATTTTTACATTACGAACTCCAAACGGTGAACGAATGGTACTGCCGCGCATAGAAACGCGGTAACTGCCCGGTGAACGTTCTTCTAACATAACGCCCGGAACCATGTTTACAGCATCTAACAAACGCTCGGGATGATTTAGTTGTAAAATATCAGACGAAATGCGAGCTGCCGAACTTGTACTTTCTAAATACGGAATGTTGCGCTTAAACGAAGTAATAATAACCTGATTTAACGGCTGAATAGAATCGGTAACTTGTGCTACGATCTGATTAAATCCGAATACAGAAATTGCTATTACAGCTATTTTTTTTAAATACATTTTAGATTAAAAAGTAAAAGTGATGCTTTTAGGTCATCACTTTTAAGTTATTTTATTTTTTAGAAATGCGGTATAATTTACCTTGATCACCTACCACATATAAATTACCATCGGCACCGGTAACCATATCACGAATACGATCGTTTTGATCTTTTAACAAATGTTCTTCGCCCACAACTTTATTGTCTTTTATAATTAAACGGCCTAAAAGCTGAGTTTTTAAACCACCAACAAATAAGTTGCCTTGCCATTCTTCAATATTACCGTTATAAAATTCAGCGCCGCTTGGTGCAATAACAGGATCCCAATAATATACAGGTTGTTCTAAACCTTCTTGTTGAGTTATAGCATCACCAATTATTTCGTCAGAATATTCAACGCCATAAGTAATAATAGGCCAACCGTAGTTTGTACCTGGTTTAATAAGATTTAGTTCATCTCCACCTTGTGGTCCATGTTCAATTTCCCAAAGTTGCCCTTTTGCATCGAAAGCTAAACTTTGTGGGTTACGATGTCCTAAAGAATAAATTTCTGGTAATGCGTTTGGTGTATTAGCAAATGGATTACCAGGTGCAGCTTTTCCATCTTTCGTTAAACGTAAAACTTTACCTAAAGGCGAACTTAAATCTTGCGAAAATTTACGCATATCTGCATTAGATCGTTCACCGAAAGAAACGAATAAATAACCATCTTTATCAAAAGCTAAGCGATTGCCATAATGAAGCCCGCTATTGCTAACAGGGAAGGTGCGGTAAATAACTTCAACATTTTCAACCTGAGATTCATCTACTGCTAATTTACCTTTGGCAACTGCTGTACGATCGTTATTTTCCTCGTCATGTAATGGTTCGGCATAGGTCCAATAAATAATTCGGTTATTTTCAAAATCAGGATCTGCAATAACATCTAACATACCGCCTTGCGTGGTAAGGTTAATTTCTGGAAAACCTGTTACTTTTTTTGGGTTATCTGGGTTTGCTAAATCTACTACAAACATTTCTGCTTTTTCTTTATTGGTAATTAGCAGTTTGTTGTTAGGTAGATTAGTAACCGCCCACGCTAAACCAAGATTTTTTGTAATTATATCAACCGCATATGGTGTTTGTGTAGTAACTATTTCGGCACGTGTTTGCCCAGGAAATGCAGGTTGATAGTGAGTGTTTTCTATTACTTTTTGTTCTGTACTTTCATTCTTGCATGAGATTAGAAAAACTAGTGCACTAGCTAATAATATTGTTTTTTTCATGTTGAATCATTTTTTTAAAGATATAAAGTTTTTTTATAAATAAATCTAAATATTTATTTTGATAACTTTCAACGTCCTATCTTGGCTTTGTCAACAGCTATATTTGAGTATTATTTTACATTTAGATGATGCCCAAATGAAGCGTTGTAAAGAAATTCTAGCTCATAATGGACAATTAGATTTAGAGCACAAAACTTTTAGAAGTACTGATTTTGAGTTCAGCATACCGCAATGGGAGAATTTTTACAGGTAAAAGGTTATGTAAATGAATGGTTAGGAGATATTTGTGTTGAATATCAGGATGATCATGGTAAACCTTATAAATTATCGTAATTGTTAGGAATTTTTTTTACATGCTTAAGCGTTAACAAGTTTAAGGGATTCATACCTAATCCCTCAACATTTTTACCTGTAAATCGAACAACCTTATCATAAAATAACGGAATAACAGGTGCATCTTGCATCATTATTTCGTCCATTTGTTGGTAAAGCTTATATCTTTTTTCGGCATCTTGTTCTAAAAAAGATGCCTGATAAAGTGCATCAAACCTTTTGTTTTTATAATGTGTATAATTCGGACCATTTGGTGCAAAATTTGTACTCGAAAATAAAGATAAATAATTTTCTGCATCCGGATAATCAGCAATCCAACTTGCTCTAAAAAACGAAACCTTGCCCGTTGCAATAGCTTGACGTAAGGTAGAAGGAGGCGTAACATCAACTTCACACGTTATACCAATTTTTTGCCACTCGCGTTGCAAATATTCGGCAATATCAACGTACGATGCATTGGTTGAAAGCGAAACTTTAACAGCTTGTTCTCCTTTTTCTTTTTTATAATCAGCAACCAAACTTTTAGCTTTCTCTAAATCATAATTGTATCCCATATTAGGTAAATAACCTGGCAAACCTTCGGGAATAATTCCGCTGTTAGCCGGTGTTCCCATGCCGTTACGTAAATAGGTAATCATTTTTTTACGGTCAAAACCATAATTTAAAGCTTGGCGAATGCGAATGTCGGCTATTGCATTTTCTGTGCTTTCTAGGTTAAAACCTAAATATTCGGTATTTAAATACGGACCCGTAAGCATAGTAACTTTATCTTCGTACTTAGGTTGTAAAGCTCCTGTTTGTGTTAAAATATCATCTTTGTACGATGGGTCTAAACCCGAAACAAAATCTAATTTTCCTTGAATAAACTGTAAAAAGCCCGCTTGTTTGTCGGGTAAAAAAGTTATTGCAATGGCTTCTAAATGTGGTAATTGTTCACCTTGTGCATTAGTTTCGTAATAGGCATTGTTTTTGCGTAAAACTAACTTTACGTTTTCTTCCCAGATTTTAAACTGAAAGGGACCGGTTCCGATTGGATTTGAACGGAAGTTAATATTTGGGTTTTCTACAATTTCTTGCGGAACAATCGATGCATATTTCATGGTTAATAAACCTAAAAAAGCCGGAAAAGGTTTCTGTAAGTTTATTTCTAAAATGCTGTCATTTTTAGCCGTTATATTTGCTACATTTTGTAAAATCCAACCGCCGGGTGATGCAACTTTATCATCTTGCAAGCGGTTTAAGCTATATGCCGCATCGTAAGCGGTAACCTTTCTGGTGCTATCGGGCCCAAAACCGATATGTTTATGAAAATAAACATCGTTACGTAATGTAAATGCATAAGTAAGCCCGTTGGACGAAATATGCCAATTTTTAGCTAAATCTGGAGCAATGGTTAAGCTATCTGTTAATTGTACTAGCCCATTAAAAATTTGATTACAAGCCCAAATATTAGCTTGGTTTTTTGCAAAAGCAGGATCGAGAGAACTGATGTTTGCACTTTCGTTATATCTAAACACCAAATGATCGGCGTTTTGTTTGTTTTTTTGCGAGCAGCTTGTTGCTAAAACGGCAATAAAAACAACAAATACATATTTTATGTTTGGCATGGCTATTTTCATGATTCCAACAAAGCTAACATTTTTTTTAACGCATAAAAGCTGTTTTATGATTCAACTTTTTATTGCTGTATAAATTGAATGGTTTTCAGAAAAAAATAGGTTTTAATTCTAATTATTTGGTTGTAACTTTGCAAACTTGTTAATCCGTAACGGATATTGCGTGAGGGATAGTAGCGATATCCTTTTAAAAACAATAGCGATTAGCTAATTTGTTTTTAAAAGATAAAGCAAATAGCCCGACCTGCCTGATAAGTGCAGGGCACGCCCTAAACATTTTTAGTATGGAAAATAGAAAAAAAGTTGCTTTTTATACCTTAGGTTGTAAACTGAATTTTTCAGAAACATCTACTATTGCACGCAGCTTTCAGAATGAAGGTTTTGATCGTGTTGATTTTGAAGATGAAGCAGATATTTATGTAATTAACACCTGTTCGGTTACCGAAAATGCAGATAAGCAATTTAAACAGATTGTAAAAAAGGCGCTTAAACATAACGATAAAGCTTTTGTGGCTGCTGTTGGATGCTACGCGCAACTAAAACCTGAAGAATTAGCCGCTGTTGATGGCGTTGATTTGGTTTTAGGTGCTACAGAAAAGTTTAAAATTACCGATTATTTAAACGATTTGTCTAAGAACGAAATGGGTGAGGTGCATTCGTGCGAAATCGAAGAAGCTGATTTTTATGTTGGTAGTTATTCGATTGGCGATCGTACACGCGCATTTTTAAAAGTTCAAGACGGTTGTGATTATAAATGTACGTATTGTACCATTCCTTTAGCTCGAGGTATTTCGCGTTCGGATACGATGGAGAATGTATTAAAAAATGCTAAAGAAATTTCGGCGCAAAACATTAAAGAAATTGTTTTAACCGGTGTAAATATTGGCGATTACGGAAAAGGTGAATTTGGTAACAAAAAACACGAACATACGTTTTTAGAATTGGTTCAGAATTTAGATGCGGTTGAAGGCATTGAGCGTTTGCGCATTTCATCAATCGAGCCCAATTTATTAAAAAACGAAACTATTGAATTTGTAGCGCAATCGCGTACGTTTGTTCCACATTTTCATATTCCGTTGCAGTCGGGTTCTAACACCATTTTAAAATTAATGAAACGCCGTTATATGCGTGAATTATACACCGAACGTGTGGCAAAAATTAGAGAAGTTATGCCGCATGCTTGTATTGGTGTTGATGTGATTGTTGGGTTTCCGGGGGAAACTGATGAATTGTTTTTAGAAACGTACAACTTTTTAAATGCTTTAGATATTTCGTACCTACACGTATTTACTTACTCAGAACGTGATAATACCGAAGCAGTTGCTTTTGATGGCGTTGTACCTGCAAACGTTAGAGCAAAACGCAGTAAAATGCTACGCGGTTTATCGGTAAAAAAACGTAGAGCGTTTTACGAAAGTCAAATTGCAACGGTACGTACCGTGCTTTTTGAAGGTGAAAATAAAGAAGGATATATTTACGGCTTTACCGAAAATTACGTAAAAGTTAAAGCACCGTGGAACCCTGAATTGGTTAATACCTTGCACGATGTTGTTTTAACCAAGATTGATGATGATGGCAGTGTGCGCTTTGATTTTGTTCACGCTTTAGCATAAAAAAAATCCCGGAAGTTTTTCCGGGATTTTTATTTTATGGTAAATTTAATTTTTGTTATTCGAAAGGCTACATCGCCGTAAGCTTCAATTATTTCGTAGCTGTGCAAATCAGGCTGTTTAAAGTCAATAATATTTGCTGCCGAAAATTCGTAATACATTTTCTTACCTTCAATAATCAATCGGTCGCCATTTTGCCGAAACGCTGCACGAACAAATGTAAATTCAGATAAATTCCATGTTGTGTTTTTTGCATCAAAACTTGCTGTAAGGGCATATAATCCAGAAGTTATTTCGGTTTTACAACCTTTGTATTGCTGTATGGTATGAAAAAAAGCGAGTAGTTTTTCTTTAACAGAATCGGTCATGTACAGGTTAGATTCTGATACCAGGTGCTAAAAATTCTTTGTACCCCGGATTTTTTTAAAAAACAGAGAAATGTCTGGTTTTGTAGGTACCACGCGCCAGCGTTTTTCTTCTACCACCCTCATAATATCCTTCAGTAAATACTCCACCAAATCTTTGTTATCTTCATTGATGCAGTTAATGCGCGTTAAAAATAACTTTTTCTCTTGGAATGAATACTCAACAGATATTTTTTCTGTTTCTGTTTTTAACTCAAATTGTCTCGAAATTTCATTGTTTTTAATCTCCATAAGCCTAAAAAGTCATTAATTAATTTATTGGTTCGTATAACAATGTTTTTAAAATTATTATAAATTTATAAAAATTAAAGTTAAAACCAAACCTTAAAGCCTTTAACGGCTATTTATTGGTTAAATTGTGTTATGATGCCTAACAATAAAATTCCGGTTTATTTTATGCCTGGTTTAGCGGCCAGTAGTAAAATTTTTGAACATATTCGGTTTGATGCCGAAGTTTATGATTTTTTTTATTTAGAATGGAAGGTACCGCAAAAAACGAATCGTTAACCAGTTATGTAAAACGATTGCTTGTTGATGTGGTTCACGAAAATCCGATTTTGGTAGGCGTTTCGTTTGGTGGAATCATAATTCAGGAAATGAGTAAGTTTATACAGGTGCGTAAATTGGTTGTTGTTTCTAGCGTTTTAAGCGAAAAAGAATTTCCTAAACGCATGGTTTTGGCTCAAAAACTAAAGCTGTATCGTTTGTTTCCGACCGCCTTGTTTTCAAACTTTGATGCCTTGCAGTATTTTATGGTAAGTAAAAATTTACGTAAACGTTTAGAATTATATAAAACCTATTTGTTTATGAATGATAAAAAATACTTAGATTGGGCTATTGCAACCATTTTAAACTGGAAAACTGATTTGCATTTAAATAACACTCAGGTTATTCGAATTCATGGAGAAAACGACGAAGTTTTTCCTTTAAAATATATTAATACCAACCACTGTTACGTTATACCCAAAGCAACACATGCAATGATTGTGTATAAGTACAAATGGTTCAATAAAAATTTACCCTTAATTTTAAACCCAACGAAGCTATGAAACGTGTATTATTTTATTCTTTTTGTGCCAGTATGCTAATAAGCCCAATGCATGCGCACGAATCAGATTCTTTGTATGTTAATTTAATACCATACAAAAACAGCACCAGCATGCCTGTGCCTGCTAAAATGAATTTTAGTGGTGAAAATGTACCACTGCATCTTTTAGATGTTCGCGAGCGTTTAGATCGCGAAATTATTATTAACCGCAACCTGCATAGCAGCACCGAACTTATTTTAAAACGTGCCAATCGTGCTTTTCCGATTATTGAGCCTATTTTAAAAGAATATGGTGTTCCAGATGATTTTAAGTATTTAGCTGTGATTGAGAGTGGTTTAACTAACGCAACATCATCTGCCGGAGCAAAAGGCGTTTGGCAATTTATGCCAGCTACAGCTAAAGAATTTGGTATGGAAGTTAGCGATACGGTTGATGAACGTTATGATATAGAATTATCTACCAGAAATGCTTGTAAATATTTATTAAAAGCGAAAGAAAAGTTTGGTTCTTGGACCTTAGCAGCCGCAGCTTACAATCGCGGTTCGGGCGGTGTTGGTCGTAGTTTAGAACAACAATATGTAACCGATTATTACGATTTGTTGTTGACTGAAGAAACATCACGTTACGTATTTCGTATTTTGGCTTTAAAAGATATTATGGAACGTCCCGAACAATATGGATTTGTGATTCCTGAAAGTGAAAAATATCCTATTATTAAAACAAAAAAAGTTGAGGTAAATGCCAATATTGATGATTTAGCTAAATTTGCTAAAGATAACGGCACCAATTACAAAACATTAAAAATATTAAACCCATGGTTGCGCGATACCAAATTGGTGGTTAAACCCGGAAAAACGTATTATATTGAATTGTTAGAAGAATAAAAAAACGCTCGAAATCTCGAGCGTTTTTTGTTATATTTTTTTCATTTGTGTTTTCATCATTTTTACCTGATCGCGTAACATGCCTTGTTTGTCAAGTTTTTCAGCTTCAGATAAATATTTTTGCGCTTCAATTTTACGACGTTTCGTCATAGAAATTCCTGCTAATTGTAGTTTAGCAAGTGCTAAATCTTGATTCATATTTAAACCTAATTCAATAGCTTTTTTAAAATACTTTTCAGCCAAGTTTAAATTGGTTTGAGAAACCATTATTCCATTTAAATAGTTATAATAACCTTGCTGTTTGCGTACCAAAGCAGTATCTGGGTTCTTAATTTTATCTAAATAACGTTTCGCTCCATCAAAATCTTGTTTACGTAATTTTAAAAACGCAAGTAAAATATACTCGTTTCTAAAATAAAGTAAAATCGGAAACGCACTTAATAGAATTAAGAAGATACCATTACCAATATTTCGGTCAAAAATTTGCCAAACACCTAGTAAAATAAGTGCTGCTGCAATAATTAATTTAATATTTCTATGAAACATGATTTTTTTGTTTATTTTTGCAAATGTAGTAAAATGTATTGAGCTTTTAAACAGGTTTTTTTAAAACCCATAAAAATCAAATTTAATACAATTCTAAATGCTTCATTATCAGTTTAGAGTTTTATTTTAATTAATTTTTTTTAAAAAGCTTTTGCATAGTTTGTATAACTTTGTATATTTGCACTCGGTTTTGAAACGATGGATTTTCAAAGCTGAAGCCAAATTTAAAACAAAAGATTTAAAGATAACAAAGCAATGAGTAAGAGAACGTTTCAACCATCGAAAAGAAAAAGAAGAAACAAACATGGTTTCATGGATAGAATGTCAACTCCTAACGGAAGAAAAGTTTTAGCTAGAAGAAGAGCTAAAGGAAGACATAAATTAACTGTTTCTTGCGAACCAAGACATAAAAAATAATGATTGTACTTTTATGATCATATCAGCGTTACTTTTGAATGGTAACGCTTTTTTTATATATTTTTTTTAACATTTTAGTATTTCACAACAACAACTTACACACTAATGCCTAAAGACAATTCTATTAAATCGGTTTTGATCATTGGTTCAGGACCAATTGTTATCGGTCAGGCTTGTGAATTTGATTACTCAGGTTCTCAGTCGGCTCGCTCTCTACGCGAAGAAGGAATTGAGGTTATTTTAATTAACTCAAATCCAGCGACAATCATGACAGATCCATCTATGGCGGATCATGTTTACTTAAAACCTTTAACAACCAAATCTATTATCGAAATCCTTAAGGCTCATCCGCAAATTGATGCGGTTTTACCAACCATGGGAGGACAAACAGCTTTAAACTTATGTTTAGAAGCTGACGAAAAAGGGATTTGGCAGGATTTTGGTGTGCGGTTAATTGGGGTAGATGTTAATGCTATAAATGTAACAGAAGACCGTGAGCAGTTTAAACAATTGTTACAAACAATTGATATTCCTGCAGCACCTGCTAAAACAGCAACTTCGTTTTTAAAAGGAAAAGAAATTGCGCAAGAATTTGGCTTTCCGCTTGTAATTCGTCCGTCATTTACTTTAGGAGGTACAGGAGCAGCATTTGTTCATACTGCTGAAGAATTTGATGAACTTTTAACCCGTGGTTTAGAAGCATCTCCAATTCATGAAGTTTTAATTGATAAAGCTTTATTGGGCTGGAAAGAATATGAATTGGAGTTATTACGCGATAAAAACGACAACGTAGTTATTATTTGTACTATTGAAAATATGGATCCGATGGGAATTCATACCGGAGATAGTATTACAGTAGCTCCTGCTATGACGCTTTCTGACAGAACTTTTCAGAAAATGCGTGATATGGCTATAAAAATGATGCGTAGCATTGGTAATTTTGCTGGTGGTTGTAACGTGCAGTTTGCAGTTTCGCCAGATGAGAAAGAAGATATTGTGGCAATTGAAATTAACCCACGTGTTTCTCGTTCATCTGCTTTAGCATCAAAAGCAACAGGATATCCTATTGCAAAAATTGCTAGTAAATTAGCTTTAGGTTATACGCTTGATGAATTACAAAATCAAATTACAAAATCTACATCTGCTTTATTCGAGCCAACTTTAGATTATGTAATTGTGAAAATACCACGTTGGAACTTTGATAAGTTTGAAGGAGCTGACCGTACTTTAGGTTTACAAATGAAATCGGTAGGTGAGGTTATGGGTATTGGACGTTCGTTTCAAGAAGCTTTACAAAAAGCAACTCAATCATTAGAAATTAAACGTAACGGAATTGGTGCAGACGGAAAAGGTTATACCAATTACGAACAAATTATAGAAAAATTAAAGTACGCATCTTGGGACCGTGTTTTTGTAATTTATGATGCTATTGCTATGGGAATTACCTTAGAGCGCATTCATGAAATTACAGCAATAGACATGTGGTTCTTAAAGCAATATGAAGAAATGTATGCTTTAGAAAAAGAAATTTCTAAACATGAACTGGCAACCGTTCCGAGAGAATTGCTTTTAGATGCAAAACAAAAAGGTTTTTCAGACCGTCAAATCGCACACATGTTAAAATGTTTAGAAAGCGAAGTTTACAACAAACGTACCGAATTAAACATTAAACGTGTATTTAAATTGGTAGATACGTGTGCGGCTGAATTTGTTGCACAAACGCCGTATTTTTACTCAACGTTTGAACAAAGTATTCAAAAAGCTGACGGAACTGTTTATACAGAAACAGAAAGTAAAGTTTCTGACCGTAAAAAAGTAGTAGTTTTAGGTTCTGGGCCAAACCGAATTGGACAAGGAATTGAATTTGACTATTCTTGTGTTCATGGTGTTTTAGCAGCGTCAGAATGTGGGTACGAAACCATTATGATTAACTGTAATCCAGAAACGGTTTCTACAGATTTTGATACAGCAGATAAATTGTATTTTGAACCTGTAAACTGGGAACATATTTACGATATTATTTTACATGAAAAGCCAGAAGGCGTAATTGTTCAGTTAGGTGGACAAACAGCACTTAAATTGGCAGAAAAATTATCTAAATACGGTATTAAAATTATCGGAACAAGCTTTGAAGCTTTAGATTTGGCTGAAGATCGTGGTCGTTTTTCTGAATTGTTAACAGAGCTTGGTATTCCATTCCCTAGATTTGGAGTTGCAGAAACTGCATCAGAAGCTTCTGCGTTAGCAGATCAATTAGATTTCCCATTATTAGTTCGTCCATCGTACGTACTGGGTGGGCAAGGAATGAAAATTGTAATCAACAAACGTGAGCTTGAAGAGCACGTAATTGAATTAACAAAACAAATTCCAGGGAATAAATTACTTTTAGACCACTATTTAGACGGAGCAATTGAAGCGGAAGCTGATGCGATTTGTGACGGAGAAAATGTGTACATTATTGGTATTATGGAGCATATTGAACCTTGTGGGGTGCACTCAGGAGATTCTAACGCAACATTACCTCCGTTCAACTTAGGTGAATTTGTAATGCAACAAATTAAAGACCATACCAAAAAAATTGCTTTAGCACTTAAAACGGTTGGTTTAATTAACATTCAATTCGCTATTAAAGACGATACGGTGTATATTATCGAAGCAAATCCACGTGCATCTAGAACCGTTCCTTTCATTGCAAAAGCTTATGGTGAACCGTATGTAAATTACGCAACAAAAGTAATGTTAGGGGCTAATAAGGTTACCGATTTTACATTTAACCCACAATTAGAAGGTTATGCCATTAAACAACCGGTTTTCTCATTCTCTAAATTCCATAATGTAAACAAAGCATTAGGTCCAGAAATGAAATCAACCGGAGAAAGCATCTTATTTATTAAAGATTTAAAAGATGATGATTTCTACGAATTATATTCTCGCAGAAAAATGTATTTAAGTAAATAAGCAATACATATTCCATATTAAAAACGCTCAGTACAATCTGAGCGTTTTTTTATTTCTTAAACCAACCTTAAAAAATAGGGATATCTATATAAATTTTATATTTTTGTTGATTAGAATATTTTAAGCTATGATAGAAGAGAAAGTAATTTTGGTAAACGAAAAAGACGAACCAATTGGTTTAATGCCAAAGTTAGAAGCGCACGAAAAAGCTGTATTGCACCGTGCATTTTCTGTTTTTGTTTTGAATGATAAAAACGAGCTAATGTTACAGCAACGTGCAGCCGACAAATATCATTCTCCTTTATTGTGGACTAATACGTGTTGTAGCCACCAACGTGATGGCGAAAGCAACATTCAAGCTGGTAAACGCAGGTTGTTAGAAGAAATGGGTTTTGAAGTTGAGCTGAAAGAGCTTTTCTCGTTTATCTACAAAGCTCCATTTGATAACGGCTTAACCGAACACGAATTAGATCACGTAATGATTGGGTATAGCAACCAAGAACCTAATATAAATTTAGAAGAAGTTGCAAGTTGGAAATGGATGAAAATGGATGCTGTTCAAGCAGATATCAAAGCCAACCCACAAAATTATACGGAATGGTTTAAAATTATTTTCGAAAAATTTTATCATTATTTAGAAGTTAAAACTATTTAATATGCTTGTTACTGTATCTCGAAAAGCACATTTTAATGCGGCACATCGTTTGTACCGTTCAGATTGGGATGATCAAAAAAACAATCAAGTTTTTGGAAAATGCAGTAACCCCAACTTTCATGGGCATAATTACGAGTTAATTGTTTCAGTTACTGGTCCTGTAGATAAAGAAACGGGCTATGTTATAGATATGAAAATATTAGCCGATATTATAGAAGCTCAAGTAGAAGCACATTTAGACCATAAAAATTTAAATTTAGATGTTGACGATTTTAAAGATTTAATTCCAACGGCAGAACATATTGCATTTGTAATCTACAATCGTATTAAACCGCATTTAGCATCAGAACTTAATTTAGAAATTACTCTGTACGAAACCCCTCGAAATTTTGTTACGTACAAAGGGCAGTAAAAATTATTTATGTCGAACAACAATATATTATACCCCTTGCTTTTTAAGCCCATATATAAAGAGCGTATTTGGGGTGGTTGTAAATTAAAAACATATTTAGGTAAAGATATCCCATCAGATTCTATTGGAGAAAGTTGGGAAATTGCAGATTTACCTAACGACACAAACCTTATAGCAAACGGGAACTTAAAGGGAACTTGCTTTAAAACAGCTATAAACCAATATAAAGATGCTATTTTAGGAGGCAAAGTAGTAGAGAAATTTGGATTAAACTTTCCGTTGTTATTTAAGTTTCTTGATGCGAAAGACGATTTATCGATTCAGCTTCATCCCAACGATGAGCTAGCTAAAAAACGACACAATTCGTTTGGTAAAACAGAAATGTGGTACGTAATGCAAGCGGATGAAGATGCCGAAATAATTATTGGATTTAAAGAGAATTGTTCTTCTTCTCAATATCTAAAGCATTTAGAAAATAAAACGTTACCTCAAATCTTAAAACGCATTAAAGTTAAGGCGGGTGATGTTTATTTTTTAGAAACAGGTACAATTCATGCCATTGGTAAAGGAATTGTTATTGCTGAGGTACAACAAACAAGTGATATTACCTATCGCGTTTACGATTGGGATCGAGTTGACGCAAAAGGTAAATCTAGAGAATTGTGTAGAATTGCAGTAGAATTGGCTTTAGATGCTATTAATTACAATTATGTAGATGCCAAACGCGTTTATACCTCGCGTCCAAATCAAAACAACCCTATTGTTTCTAGTAATTATTTTACTACTAATTTTATTCCTTTAACAGCTGAATTAAGTATTGTTAAAAATTCAGATTGTTTTAGGGTATATATTGTAACGCAAGGTTTGGTAAACATTCAGATTGAAAACGAAATTTTTTCATTTCAATTAGGTGATACTATTTTGATACCTGCCAGCATTACAAACTATGTGTTAAAAGGTCAAGCAGATTTGCTTGAAATATATATAGAATATTAATTTAAAAAAAGAATAAAATGGCAAGCGTAAGAAACTTAAAAAAGAATGTTAATTATGTTTTAGGTGACATTATTAGCGAAGTAATTTGGATTGGAAACAACTCAGAAGAAGGTGAAAAAATTGTTCAAGAAGCATTTGTTGCTTACGACGATTTAATTGCTAGAATCAATGCAAAACAAGTTGAAAATAAAAAAGCACATTTTTCTAAAATTAACGAAGATTTTAAAAAGATTGCTAATCAATTAGTTGACAAAGTAAACGCGCTATAGTGCGAAAAATCTCAAAAAAATGTTTCTCAAATCGTTTGTAGATTAGAAAAAACTTATATCTTTGCACCCGAATTGAGAACAACGCCGGTGTAGCTCAGTTGGCTAGAGCAGCTGATTTGTAATCAGCAGGTCGTGGGTTCGAGTCCCTCCATCGGCTCAATTTAAAACACGTTCTTTTATATAGATTGTTAAGTTTCTAAAACTAGAAAAAAAAAAAATATTTTGCCGGTGTAGCTCAGTTGGCTAGAGCAGCTGATTTGTAATCAGCAGGTCGTGGGTTCGAGTCCCTCCATCGGCTCTAAGTTTAGAAACTTTTTTTGATATTTTAAATTATATTTTGCCGGTGTAGCTCAGTTGGCTAGAGCAGCTGATTTGTAATCAGCAGGTCGTGGGTTCGAGTCCCTCCATCGGCTCAAACAATCTATAATAAATAGAGTTATTACACCTTGCCGGTGTAGCTCAGTTGGCTAGAGCAGCTGATTTGTAATCAGCAGGTCGTGGGTTCGAGTCCCTCCATCGGCTCCAAAAAAAGGTCCATCTTTATAGATGGACCTTTTCTATTTTATAAAAGCACAAATGCTTTGTATAAATAAAAAAAGCAGTCCCAAAGGACCGCTTTTTATTCTGTTTCACGAACTTTTAATAAGTTCTGCAACTCTTTGCCATATTTAGAATTATAAACTTCTGTAGGGATGTTTTTTGTAATGCTATCTAATATTGGTTTAGATATGTTTGGGATTTCGTCTACAATTAAAAGAGCAGCAATTTCTTTATCTTGGTTGTTTTTTACAAAATTAGCAACGGCTAAATAACGCTGAACGATTAGTTTGTCTGAAGCTTTCTGAATGCTGTCAATACGCGCGTAATTTTTTTCTTTCTTTGCTAAAATATCTAAGCCAATTAAACGGGTACTTTCGTTTCTGTATCTAGAAACCATGTTACGGTATTGTTCGTACAATTCATGGTTTTTAGAACCTGTAATTTTTGCGTTGTAGTAAAACTGTTGTAAGGTAGTTTCAATATTCATTTCACCCGGTTCAGCAAAAAATACTAAAGAATTATCTATATTGTTTGAGTTGTTACGTTCTATGTTTAAAAACATCAATTCTGGTGAATCAATTTTAAATTTTTTAGTAAATTTAGAATCGCCATCTACAATAACGCTATCAATTGTTACTAAAGCGCTATCAATTTCTTTCTGAAAGTACAACTTACCTTGTTTAAAACCATCTATATTGCCGGTAATGGTTAAATTGTAATCGTTATTTTCTTCTTGTTTATTCGAGCAAGATGCAATTAGGGTAAGCGTAGCAAGCGCAAAAAAAATTTTTTTCATGTTAGTTAAATTTGCCTGCAAAATAAGTAAATATTTTAAAATAAAAAGCGCTTTCTTAGAATAAGAAAGCGCTTTTTTTCTAACCTTTTAACCAAGCATCTTTTAATGCTTTTTTAGCCGAATCTTTAAACATAAAAGCTTCAACTTGTTCTTCTTGTAGTTTTACTTTTCCGTTTATTGTTTGTTCTTTACCGTCTCTAACAATTACTACAGATATGGCATCTCCATTTTTCCACTTTGCTGCATCCGCAATAAAATCATAAATGTTATCTAATCCATATTCTTTTTGATTGATGGATTTGATTACATCTTTAGATTGAATTCCTAAAGTTGTAAAAAAATCAGTAAGCTCAACATTTTCTGGAATAAATATGGTGTTATCTTCCTGATTGATATCAATTATAGGTTGATTTTTTGATAAAAAAGGATGCGATGTAATGGTATCCATTCCGGTACCAACGCCCATTTTATTAAAATACTTTTCGTAATCAATCGGTTCTGTACCTTGAATATGATTATCTATAAAAGCTTTTACATTCGGCCCGGTTAAGCTGCTAATTTTAGCAAATAACTCATCGTCTTTAAAAGGTTTATTACTCCCGTATTCTTTAGAAAGTTGTTTCATTAAATCTAAAATACCTTGTTTACCATTGCTAGCTTCACGCAATTCAATATCCAAGCACATAGCAATTAACGCACCCTTTTGATATACGTTAATGTAGTTGTCTTTATATTCGCCTTCTAAAACGTTTTTAGATAATTTAGTAAACGGCATTGTATCGTCATAACTTTGTGATTCATAAATTTTACGATTCATTCTGTTAAAAAACTCAGCTTCATCTATTAATCCTTGATTTACCTGAAACAAATTGGCAAAATACTCAGTAACGCCTTCGTACAACCATAAATGTTGTGACATTTTTGGATTGTTATAATCAAAATTGTGAATTTCTTCTGAATGAATGCTTAGTGGCGTAACGATATGAAAAAATTCGTGCGAAACAACATCTTTTAGCTGTTCTTCCAACATTTCCTGATTCATAAATTCAGGCATTACAACCGTAGTTGATGTTTGATGTTCTAAAGCACCATATCCGCCAGCATCATCAAACTTACCGTTAGAAAGATAAAGTAATATAACATATTTTTCTGTGCTATTAAAATCGCCTAAAAAGCTTTTTTGCGCTTGCATGGTTGTTTTCATGGCATCTTTTATTGCAGCAGCGCTGTGCATATTATTTGGAGAATAAACACTGATTAAAATATCCATACCATCAACTTTAAAAGATGTTGTATCGGGCACCGTGTACATAATTGGGTTGTCTACCACATCATGATAACGATTGGCCTTAAATACATCGGTAGTATTGGTATTACTTAAGTTTTTTAATGCAGTTGCACCGTACATGTTTTGTGGCTTTTTAATTGTTATTTCGTACGGGCTGTTTTTGTATCCATCAAAATAACCCACAAAGCCATGCATGTTTAGCATAAAATTATCTGTTGCAATGTTTGTACCTGCTGGCGAAAATATTTTTTCTTCGTTTAAATATTCAGTATCATACGTATCGTTTACCCAATATGTAATTTTAGCTAACTTTTTTGCATCGCTAATGGTCCAAGAATTTACATCGTATTTAGCAACAGGTAACTTGTTGCCTTTGGCATCATAAGCATAAAATCGTTCCACGTATTTACCATAATCATCTTCAGAATAGGTTCCTGGGATAATTTTAGGAATGTGATAGGTAATTTCGTCGCTTTTTATTTTTGGAGCTTTAACCGAAACTTCGACCTGATCGTTTTGCACATTTACCAAGTTGATGTTTACTTGATTAACCGCCTGATTTTTTGATGTTATTTTTGTTGTATTACAGCTAATAATAAAGGATGCTGTAATAATGGTAAATAATATTTTTTTCATTAGTAAATATTGTATGTAACAGATTATCTTATAAAGTTAACGAAATATCGTGGTTTTGTTGCGTAGCTTTCTGTTTATTTTAACAGATTAGATGTTTATTTGGTAGTGCTAAAAATGATGAGCAATAAAAAAAGCTCCTTTTAGGAGCTTTTAATTAATCAAATTTATTTTTAAAATAGTATTTACTATCTAAATCGTCATCTTCTAAATCATTAAACTTAAGCGGTTTTAGCTTTTGTTTGGCAGCGGCTGTGCGCTTTTTCCAAGCCTCAAAATCTTCCGAGTTAAGCTTCATTTTCATTAAGCTGGTAACTTCACTTTCGTGCAGACCATAATCTCTTTTTAAAACATCAAATGGTTTTTTATGTTTGTTTGCAATTTCTGCAATAGTTGCTAAAGTTTTAGCATCAAAATCTGAAATTTTTGCTTTTTCCATTAGTTAAAATGAATCAAATAGGATTTTTATTTTTTTTTAGTTAAACATTTATACACCAATATTAATGAAAAAAACAATAGAAAATTGTGTTGTTTGGCTTTTTTTAATTTTTTTTAATAAAAATATTTATAAAAGCTATTTTTTATAAAGAATTATCTGTTTTTTAAAAATATTTGTAATCATTTAAATTAAAATTGAAAAAGTTGTATTTTGTATCAAATAAAAAAAAGTGAGGATAACCTCACTTTTTATTTTTTAAATTGAATATTCATTAGCACTATGGCAAGCAATATGAATAAAATACCAAGCCATTGTGTTCCAATTACAACTTCTGATAACATAAAATACGCAAAAGTTACCGAAACAGGTAATTCTAAGGCTGATACAATACTACCTAATCCAACACCGGTTAACGGGAATCCTTTGTTTAAAAAGATAGGAGGAAGTACCGTACCAAATAAAGAAAGAATAATACCATAGGTAATAAAAATATTAAAATCTATTGGTTTTACCGTTGCAATATCTGAGCTACCTAAAATATTAAAATTTAAATACGTTGGCCCAACTTGGGTAATAAATGCAAAAATTAAAACCATAATTCCACCTCCTAAAAGCATAAACAAGCTGCGTTTAAACGGATGTAAATGCGTTGCAATGCTATTAGATGAATAAATAGTAGTAGAAAACGAACAAGCAGCTAAAACACCAAATAACAAACCAAGAGCGTTAAAACTAACGTTTTCTGCTAATATGTTGGTTGCAAGCGCTGTTCCTATTAAAATAATGATAACCGCTATTATTTTTTGGAATGAAGGGAATCTTTTGGTTTGAACCATTTCTACAACAACACCAATCCAAACCGATTGCATTAATAAAACCACAGCAACCGATGCGTTAATGTATTTTACACATAAATAGTACAAAATACTGGTTAACCCCATGGTTGTACCTGCAAGCATTAAATTTTTCTTGTCTTTTGCTGTAGCAATTGTTGCAGCAGTTTTTTTAGTAAAGTTTACTAATAACGCTACAAAAATAATACCTAAAGCAAATTGAGATAAAGTTACCTCGGCGGTTGTATAGCCGCTTTTATAAGCAAGTTTTACAAAAGATGCTAGCATACCAAAGCTAGATGCACCTAATGCTACGTAAATAATTCCTTTTGTTAATTGATTCATTTTTAAAATATTTAGCAAAAAAAAAGCCGGACTTTTCGAATCCGACTTTTAGGTATGCAAATAACTATATTAATTATATTTTTTCAAAATTTCTTTTCACAAAGTTTGTTAATTCTTCTCCTTTTAATAATCCTTGCGACAATTTTGCTAAATCTAAAGCTTGGTCAATCAATGCTTTTTTATCGGCTGCATCAGCAGTAGCTAAAATTTGATTGGCTAATTTAGAATTGGTATTTACTACTAGATTGTAAGTTTCTGGGAAATTACCCATACCAAACATGCCACCGCCACCGTTTTGGCTCATTTCTTTCATACGGCGCATAAATTCAGGCTGCGTAATAATAAACGGCATTGCATCAGAATCTAAAGCTTCTAACTGCACGGTATATGTTTTTGCTGCAATTGCTGTTTCTAAATTTTCTTTTAAAGTAGTTTGTTCTTCTTCTGTTAATTTAGAAATGGCTGCATCTTCTTTTTTAATTAAGTTATTAATATGATCTGCATCCACACGTACAAATTGTAAATCTTGGTTGTCAGATTCTAACTTTTGAATTAAATGCGAAGCTAACGGAGAATCTAAAACAATAACTTGGTATCCTTTTGCATTTGCAGCCGCAATGTAGGTGTGTTGTTCGTTTTTGTTTGAGGTGTAAAGCACAACAATTTTTCCGTCTTTATCGGTTTGTTGGTCTTTAATTTGCTCTTTTAGCTCCTCAATGGTGTAATATTTACCTTCGGTTGTTGGGTATAATACAAACGAACTTGCTTTTTCATAAAACTTTTCTTCGGTTAACATCCCGTATTCAAAAACGATTTTCATATCGTTCCATTTCGCCTCAAAATCTTCACGGTTTTGATTAAATAACGATTTTAATTTATCGGCAACTTTACGGGTAATGTAATTCGAAATTTTCTTTACATTTCCGTCTGCTTGTAAGTACGAGCGTGAAACGTTTAACGGAATATCTGGCGAATCAATAACCGCGTAACATGGTTAAAAATTCCGGAACAATGCCTTCTACATTATCAGTTACAAAAACTTGGTTTTGGTACAGCTGAATTTTGTCTTTTTGAATTTGTAAATCTTGACTTAATTTAGGGAAAAATAAGATTCCGGTTAAGTTAAATGGATGATCTACATTTAAGTGAATGTGAAATAACGGTTCGTCAAATTGCATTGGGTACAATTCGCGGTAAAAGTTTTTATAATCTTCGTCTGTTAATTCACTTGGTTGTTTGGTCCACGCTGGGGTTGGGTTGTTAATAATATTATCTACAACAACCGTTTCATCTTTTGCATCTTCACCTTCGCCAACTTTAATTGTTTCTGTACGTGTACCAAATTTTATTGGCACCGGCATAAACTTGTTGTATTTGGTTAAAAGCTCGCTAATTTTAGCATCTTCTAAAAATTCTAGCGAATCCTCAGCAACGTGTAAAACAATTTCTGTTCCGCGTGTGGTTTTATCAGCAGTAGTTAATGTAAATTCTGGTGAACCATCGCATGTCCAATGTGCAGCTGGTGCATCTTTATACGATTTTGTAATAATTTCTACTTTATTCGCCACCATAAATGCCGAATAAAAACCTAACCCAAAATGCCCGATAATTCCGGTATCTTTAGCAGAATCTTTGTATTTTTCCAAAAATTCTTCGGCACCAGAAAAGGCAACTTGGTTAATATATTTTTCAACTTCCTCAGCCGTCATTCCAATTCCTTGGTCAATAATGCTTAAGGTTTTGTTTTCTTTATCAATTTTAATTTCGATAACGGGATTTCCGTATTCAACATTTGTTTCTCCAATGCTTGTTAAATGTTTTAGTTTTAATGTTGCATCTGTTGCGTTAGAAACAAGTTCTCTTAAAAAAATTTCGTGATCACTGTACAAAAACTTTTTAATTAAGGGGAAAATGTTTTCTACCGATACGTTAATTTTACCTGTATTCATATTTTTTTTAAAATTTTTATAAAGTTAATACGTTATTGTTGATATAATTTATTTCAAAAGCGATACCAAAGTTGCACAGAATGACATTTTGGCATAATTTTGGAATATTAATATACTACAAAAATAATAACTATGAAAAAATTGGCTTTTATAGCTTTTGGTTCCTTATTGTTAGCGAGCTGTGCTGCTAAGGTTGATACCAAAGCTCAGGTAGGAATTAAAGGAAATTGGCAAGTAAGCAGTGTAAATTATGCGGGCTCAAACATGTTTCCTTTAAAATCATTTCAAATTGCAGATTCTAAATGTTTTGTAGGTAGTACATGGCATTTTGTATCAAACAACAACACCGGAACTATGTCGTTAAATCAGTCAGGTTGCCCTGCGGTTGATGGCGATTTTAAATGGACGGTAACACCGAATCAAGATTTTACTTTAAAATTTGTTGGTGAAGGAGAAAAGGCAAAAAACGTTACAGCAGGTTTCTTTTTAAAGGTGCGTAACCAATCAGCTAATCAATTTCAATTGGTAGATCAAACCAACATTGGTGGCCGCCCAACCGAAGTAGTTTATACATTTAATAGAATTAATTAGAAATACAAATGAAAAAAATTAGCTTATTTGTTTTATCAGGAGCTTTTGTAATGAGCGGACTTTTTACAAGTTGTGACTCAGTTAAAAATGCAAATAACACACAAAAAGGAGCCGGAATTGGTGTTGCTGCAGGTGCTGTTATTGGTGGTATTTTAGGTAATAACTTAGGTAAAGGCGGTAATGGTGCTTTAGGTGCAGTTATTGGCGGTGTTGTTGGTGGTGCTACTGGTGCTGTTATTGGTAAAAAAATGGATAACCAAGCCAATGAAATTAAAGAAGCCGTTCCTGGAGTTGAGGTAGAACGCGTGGGAGAAGGTATTAAACTTGTTTTAGGCGAAAATGCAATTCAATTTGAATTCAATAAATCTACCCTTACAGCAAAAGCCAAACAAAATTTAGATAAATTAACAGAAGTTTTTAAAGAATACCCAGATACAGATATTACCATTTACGGTTATACTGATAATAAAGGTAGCGATGAGGTAAACTTACGTATTTCTAAACAACGTGCAACTGCTGTTAAAGATTATTTAGTAGCACAAGGATTAAAAGCTTCACGTTTTGCAGTAGAAGGTTTAGGAAAAGCAGATCCGATTGCTACAAACGATACTGATGCTGGACGTGCTTTAAACCGCCGTGTAGAATTTTCTATCGTTGCAAACGAGAAAATGCAAGCTGATGCTGAAAGAGAAGCAAACCGATAATTTGCTATAAAACTATAGTACTGAAAACCAATTCTAAACCGATTTAGAATTGGTTTTTTTTATTATTCAAATCTTCCTAAATTGTAAAAAAATAATTTCCCTTATGTTAACGGTTTCAAATCTTAACTTTTCTTATAAAAATAAAGAAGTATTACATCAAATTTCCTTTCAAGTTCCTGCCGGTCATCATTTAGCAATTTTAGGCGAAAGCGGTTGCGGAAAATCAACTTTAATAAAGCTTTTGTACGGATTATTTGATGCCGATTCGGGTAACTTATTTTGGAATGATACGGAAATAACCGGTCCAAAATTTAATTTGGTTCCAGGTATGAAGTTCATGAAATATTTGGCTCAAGATTTTGATTTGATGCCTTATGCAACCGTTTTTGAAAATGTGGGCAAATTTTTATCTAACGTGTACCCGGAGCTTAAAAAAGAACGCGTAAGTCAGTTATTGCAAATTGTAGAAATGACCGAATATAGCAACACCCGTGTACAATATTTAAGCGGTGGCCAAATGCAACGCGTAGCTTTAGCTAAAGCTTTGGCATTGGAGCCAGAAGTTATGTTGCTAGATGAGCCGTTTAGCCATATTGATAATTTTAGAAAAAATAGTTTACGCCGAAACTTATTTGAATATTTAAAAAAGAAAAACATTACTTGTATTGTTGCTACACACGATTGCGTGGATGCACTTTCTTTTGCAGATGAATTATTAATTTTAAAAGATGGTGAAGTTGTTTCGCAAGGCAATCCGTTAGAAGTTTATTACAATCCGCAACAAAAATATGTAGCGAGCTTGTTTGGTGATGTAAATGAAATTGCTTTACAAGATATTGTAGCAGCAGATTTACCGATTTACGATGTAGTTTACAAATATCCAAATCAGCTAATTATTACTGATTCTGGTAAATTAATGGCTGTGGTTACCAATAGCTATTTTGATGGTGGACGTTATATTATAGAAACTATTAACCCGAATAACAACCAATTAATATACGTAGAACATCCAACAGAAATTGCAGTAAATAGCACGGTGTTTATAACATTAAAATAATGAATTTACCAAAAACCTGTATTGTTGTAAAAAATATTCCGGCACAAAACCTAGAACCGCTTTTAAAAAAGCACATTGGTCAGCAAAACTTTTTACAAAACGACCAAGAAATTCAACTTAAAATAAAAAACACACGCACCTTTGTTGTGTTTTTTGCGTTTGATGTAAGCGAAGCTGATTTTAATGAAATTTTAAATGTTTTAAAAACATACCAAAACAATTTGGTTTCTTTGCCAGAGCTTGTGGCTGTTTATAACAATAATGTACTTCCGACAAACACCGCTTTACAATACCAACTTACAACAACCGATGATGTTGTTGCTAAATATAAATTAAACCAAGGAACATTGTTAGATTTGGTTGCCTTTACAAAAAATACAAGTAAACCAAAAAAATGGTTTGAAATATGGAAATAAAAAAACTCGAAGCTTAGCTTCGAGTTTTTTGTTTTATTTTTTATCTGCTTTTAAATGTTTTTCTAAAAACTGATCTTGTTCCCATAATAGGTGTAAAATATTTTCTTTAGCAACGTAGCTGTGGCTTTCTTTAGGTAAAATTACCATTCTTGCTGGTGCACCTAAACCTTTTAAAGCTTGGAAATAACGCTCTGTTTGTAAAGTAAATGTTCCTGGGTTATTATCAGCTTCACCATGAACCAATAACATTGGTGTTTTCATTTTTTCAGCATTCATAAACGGTGACATATCTGTGTAAACATCTTTTGCTTCCCAGTAATTACGTTGTTCACGCTGAAAACCAAATGGCGTTAAAGTACGGTTGTAAGCTCCAGAACGTGCAATACCACAAGCAAATAAATCAGAATGTGTTAATAAGTTTGCTGTCATAAATGCTCCGTACGAATGCCCACCAACTGCAACGCGTTCTCTGTCAATATATCCTAAAGCATCAACCGCATCAATTGCAGCTTCTGCGTTAGCAACTAATTGTTCAACAAATGTATCGTTAGGTTCTGTTTCACCTTCACCAATAATTGGGAAAGCTGCATCGTCTAAAACTGCATAACCTTTAGTTACCCAATAAACAAAAGATCCGTAGTACGGGAATGTAAATTCGTTTGGATTGTGTGAGGTTTGTCCTGCTGAATTTTTGTCTTTATATTCTGCTGGATAAGCCCAAATTAATAAAGGTAATTTTTCGCCTTTTTTCTTTCTGTCGTAACCTGCTGGTAAATATAATGTTCCAGAAAGTTCAACTCCGTCTTTACGTTTGTATTTAATTACTTCTTTATGAACGTTTTTAATGCTTTCAAACGGATTTTCGAAAGTTGTAATTGGCGTTAATCCTTTTTTAGATTTAATGTTGCGGAAATAATAATTCGGGAATTCGTTTTTAGATTGAATTTGAACTAAAACTTCACCTTTTTTCGCATCTTCTAAACTTAAAATACTTTCTTTTTTATCTTTTAAGTTAGATGTGTACATTCTTTTGGTTTTTAAAGTACCAAAATCAAATTCATCAATAAACGGAAACTGGCCATCTTTTGTATATCCTTCGCCAATTAAATAACCTTTGTTGTTATCAATATTTAAAACGTAACGGCCGTATTCGTTCTTTTTCGTTTCAAAGTTTCCTGGATCAGAATAAATATCTTGAGAATTACGATCCCAAATAACTTCTAAACCTTTTTCTGGTTGCGATGGATTGAATAAATATGTTTTTTCGTTACGTGTGTCGTACCAATAATCAGATGCAATAGCAATATCATCGTTACCCCAAATAATACCACGGTAACGTTGTGGCGTTTTTAATAAAGGTTTAGGAGCTTGTGTAAACGGAGCCTTCCATGTAAAAACTTCATCACGAAAATCTACTTTATTTGCCGGATCTCCACCGTCTAAAGCTTCAACAAAAACTAAAGTTGCTGGATCATTTGCTTTCCAGCTCATGTTGCGTTTTCCGGTACGAACAGCCATAAAACCTTTAGCCATAATCTCACTTAAAGGTACTTCGTTAACTTCTTTTACTAAGTCACCCGCAGCATTGTAAACATTTGTTACTTGTGGAAAACGGTTTAATGGAACGATGTACGAAAAAGGTTTTTCTAATGTAGTAACCATTAAATATTCACCATTTGGCGAAAAACTTTCACCTGCGTACATAGCTGGTCCTTTATATAACGTTTGATTTCCGTTTAAATCAACTTTATAAAGTTCAGATGTAACTAAGTTTTCAAAGTTTTGTTCGTCAATCGGATTTTTTAATAAATCTTGATACGTACGATTTTGAGAAACCTGACCTTCGGCATTAGAAATAATTGGGCCAGCAGGTAATGCTTTTTCAGTATTAATTAACGCTGCACGGTTTGCAGGTAATTGTTTTACTAATAAAGATTTGCTATCTCTAAACCAATTTACTGGGTTACCTAAATTTGCGTTTAAGTTATCTGCAGTTAATTTTTTAGCTTCGGCTTTAGCAATTTCTAAAACCCAAAGTTCAACACCTTTGTTGGTTGTGTTGGTAAAAGCAATAAATTTTTCGTCTGGCGAAAAAGATATGTTGGTAATTTTTGGATTTTGTGGTAAACCTTTTACCTGAATTTCTTTTTTATCTTTTACTTTTCTAACCTTTAGGTTGTTAATATAGGTAGCAGTGCTAGATATATTGGTAACTGGGTTAATACGCAATCCGCCAAGGCGCATTTCATCTTGATTTAAATCATCAAGGGTTTTGTACGTGTTTCTGTAAGACAAAAGCATCCATTCTTTGTTAGAATCCATCGAAACCGATGGTGCTCTTTCGTATTCAACCAAATCTAAAATTTCTTGAGATGGTTTTTGATAGCTTAAATTTTCTTGGGCTAACATACTGTTTGAGAAAATTGAAGTAGTTAAAAATAATACTAAGAGTGAATTTCGAATTATTTTCATGAGTTAATAAATGAGTTAGTTAAATAATTATTCGTAGTAAGGTAAAAATATAAGATTATAATGACAAATACTATATAAATGCTAAAAAATAATTAACATGAAGGTATTATTTTAAAGATATAGTATATTTGTTATTCCTTTAATTATAAATCTAAAATTTATGTATCATTCAAAAATTACAGGTTTAGGTTATTATGTACCTAATAATGTGGTAACTAATGATGATTTATCAAAAGTTATGGAAACCACTGATGAGTGGATTCAAGAAAGAACTGGAATTCAGGAAAGACGACATGTTGTAGAAGGAGAAGATACAACAACATCAATGGGAGTAAAAGCTGCACGCGTTGCTATAGAACGTGCCGGATTAGCTCCAGAAGAAATTGATTTTGTTGTGTTTGCTACATTATCACCCGATTACTATTTTCCAGGACCTGGAGTTTTAGTACAAAAAGAATTAGGTTTACGTACCGTTGGTGCTTTAGATGTTAGAAACCAATGTTCAGGTTTTTTATACGCTTTATCGGTAGCCGATCAGTTTATAAAAACCGGCATGTATAAAAATATTTTAGTAATTGGCTCTGAAGTACATTCGCGCGGATTAGATATGAGCACACGCGGTCGTGGTGTTTCGGTTATTTTTGGTGATGGAGCAGGAGCAGCGGTATTATCACGCACTGAAGATTTAACTAAAGGAATTTTATCAACGCATTTGCATGCCGAAGGAGAACATGCTGAAGAATTAGCCTTAATTGCTCCTGGAATGGGCCAACGTTGGGTTACTGATATTTTAAAAGATAACGATCCGAACGATATTTCATACTTTCCTTACATGAATGGGCAATATGTTTTTAAACATGCCGTTTCTCGTTTTGCAGAAGTAATTAATGAAGGCTTGCAAGCAAACAACTTAACGGTTAATGATATTAACTTGTTAGTTCCGCATCAAGCTAATTTGCGTATTTCTCAATTCATTCAACAAAAATTTAAATTAACAGATAACCAGGTTTTTAATAACATTCAAAAATACGGAAATACTACAGCTGCCTCAGTACCAATTGCTTTAACAGAAGCTTGGGAACAAGGAAAAATAAAAGAAGGCGATATTGTGGTATTAGCAGCGTTTGGATCTGGTTTTACTTGGGCGAGTGCCGTTATTAAATGGTAATTATATCGTTTTAAGTCTAAAATATTTCTTATTTTAGTGTTAAATTTAGCATTTAAAAAATACGTTTAAACTTAAATAATGAAAAAGAAAGTAAGAGTAAAAAACACGGGACAAGCCCAGTTGTTTAAAAACCCTTTTTTAGAATCTTTAACTAAAGGACATCCAGCGCTAAGTTGGGGTATTCACGTACCAATTTTTGTATATTGTTTTTATTACGGATATAAAACATATGATATGTCTTTATCATTAATGTTTGGAATTAGCTTTTTTGCTCTGTTTTTCTGGACTTTTTTTGAGTATTTAGCACATCGTTATATTTTTCATTGGATTAGTGATAATGCTAAAATTCAAAAAGTAGCTTATATTTTTCATGGTAATCATCACGAATATCCAAGAGATAAACAGCGTTTATTTATGCCGCCGGTACCAAGTTTATTAATTGCCGGAGCATTATTTGGTATTCAGTATTTAATTTTAGGTAAATATGTATTTGCTTTTTATCCTGGTTTTATTTTAGGATGGTTATCGTATGCATCGATGCATTATTTAATTCACGCTATCGATCCGCCGTTTAAGTTTTTACAACCAGTATGGCGTAACCACCAAATGCATCATTACAGAAATGAACATTTAGGTTTTGGAGTAAGCAATACGTTTTGGGACAAAGTTTTTAAAACAGAGTTTGATTTACTAAAACATAAAGAAGATGCTGATAAAGCTAAAGAATTAAAATTTGATCAATAAATAATAAAAAAGCCCTAATTTAATTAGGGCTTTTTTTATTGTAATATGTTTTCTAAAACTTCTATTTTACCATCTATAGGTTGTTGTACTTCTAAATCTAAAATTTCAGCAATTAACGGATAAACGTTTACATTCTCAAAAGCATCAATTTCAATAGCTGCTTTAAATTCTGGTCCGTTAGCATAAAATATAGCTTTCATTTCTGGTACAGCATATGGGTTATATCCGTGTTTACCCGTAGTTGTTTTTTTAAAGTTTTCTAAAAAAATGTGCGGAGCATCTGGAACTAAAAATATATCACCAATGCGATTAAATACATCATCTTTAGTACTAAAATGTAAATTTTTAGGAAATTTTTTTGCCAAATAAACCTGATAATCTTTTGTTTTATTCTTCTTTAAAGCTTTATAAGTAGCTTTTATATCCTTTTTATCTTTAACATGCACGCGTAATAAAGATTGTGAGTTAATGTATTCGTATTTGTCTTTGTTTAGTAACATGGCAGGAATACGAATAGGTTCATCTTTATTTACTTTTTTCATGCCGTGGTCAGAAACAATCACAAAATTTACATTCGGTAAATGTAAAGCATTTACATTGGTTATTAATTTTCCAATCGCTTGGTCAATTAATTGAACCGCTTGTTCGGTTTGCTCGGAATCAGGACCAAAATGATGCCCAGCCGAATCTACCTCAGGAAAATACAAGCTAATAAAATGTGGACGTTGATCGGCTGGTAGTTTTAACCAATCAACAACTTTATCTACTTTTTGTTCGGGCGTAAATTTTTCATGATATCGGTAATAATATGTTGGGCGATTTCCCCCTGCATCACTCGCCGAACCAACCCATTGTAAAGATGCCGAAACAACGCCTTGCCCTTCTGCTAACGACCATAACGGATTACCACCGTACCAAGTTCCGTCTTCTGCATTATCTGCATTACTCATTTGATACGATTCTTTTCTATCTTCATCAATAAAAAAATTATCTACAATACCGTGATGTGCGGGGTACAAGCCAGTAATAATGCTCCAATGATTTGGAAAAGTTATTGTTGGGTACGACGGAATCATAGCTTTGGCTTTAACTCCTGAATCAGCCATTTGCTTGATGTTTTTAGCCGAATATTTATCGGTATAATCGTAACGATATCCATCAATAGAAATTAAAATAACATACGGTTTTTCTAATGTTTTTTCTGCATTGATGCGATTCGGAATAACAATTTGCGCTGTATCTATTTGCTGTTTTTGCGCAAAAACAGCCGTTGTTACAAGGCAACTAAGTAATAAAATAGTTTTTTTCATGATAAAAGTAAAATACAAAACTACATTTTTTTTGATAGGATTAAAACTTAGCTTGTTTTATGCTTGTATTAAATTTTATTTGCGATTGAATTTAACCACATATTTTTCTAAAGCATCAATTCCGTTTTTCGTAATGTACTTAATAAAATCAGTTCCAATTATGGCGCCTTTTTGATGCTGCGTAGCTTTCTGAAAAGATGCCTGATCGTGAATACCAAATCCTACAATTTGTGGATTAGAAAGCTTGTAATTTGCAATACGTTTAAAATAAGCTTCGGATTGATCAGAAACCGAATGAGTTGATCCGGTAGTGCTGTTGCTGCTTACCATATAAATAAAACCTTTGCTTATGGCATCAATGTATTTAATTCGTTGTTCTGAAGTTTGTGGCGTGATTAAAAAAATGTTGTACAAGCCGTATTTTTCAAATAACGCTTTGTATTCTGTTTCATAAATTTCAACAGGTAAATCCGGAATAATTAAGCCATCAATTCCAATTGCTTGGCATTGCGCACAAAATTTTTCGACTCCGTATTGCAACATTGGGTTAAAATACCCCATAATTAATAACGGAATAGTAACTTTTTCTCGTATGTTTTTTAGTTGAGTAAATAAAACATCAGTGGACATGCCGTTTGCTAAAGCTTGCGTTCCGCTTGCTTGAATTACAGGACCGTCTGCTAACGGATCAGAAAAAGGCAAGCCAATCTCAATCATATCAACCCCGGCATTTTTTAATCCAACAATAATTTTTTCGGTATCGTTTAAATTTGGATATCCGGCAGTAAAATATATAGATAAAAGATTACTTTTATTTTGTAACGCGCTGTCAATTCGATTCATAATCAATTTATTAAAAATTAAAATAATTCATATACGTAGCCAAATCTTTATCGCCACGCCCAGAAAGGTTTACCACAACAATATCGGTTGGATTAAACTTTTTAGTTTCTAAAACGGCTAATGTATGCGCACTTTCTATGGCCGGAATAATACCTTCTAGTTTACAAAGTTGTAAACCAGCTTGCATGGCTTGATCGTCAGTAATAGCAACAAAATTGGCACGTTGGGTGTCAAATAAATGGGCGTGTAAAGGTCCGATTCCTGGATAATCTAAACCAGCAGAAATAGAATATGGCTCAATAATTTGTCCGTCTGGCGTTTGCATTAAAATCGTTTTACTACCATGAATTACGCCTGGGCTTCCGGCTACTGTTGTTGCAGCGGTTTTATTCGTTTCTGCTCCTAAACCAGCAGCTTCTGCAGCAATTAATTGCACGTTGGGTTCATCTAAAAAATGATAAAAAGCACCTGCTGCATTACTACCGCCTCCCACGCAAGCAATAACATAATTTGGGATTGATGTATTTTCTAATTCCTGTAATTGTTGTTTGATTTCTTCAGAAATAATGCTTTGAAATTCAGCTACCATTTCGGGATATGGTGCTGGACCAACCACCGATCCAATAATGTAAAACGTATCTACCGGATTCGAAATCCAATCGCGAATAGCTTCGTTGGTTGCATCTTTTAAAGTTTTAGAACCCGATGTTGCTGGTTTTACTGTTGCACCTAACATTTTCATGCGTGCCACGTTTGGTGCTTGGCGTGTCATATCTATTTCGCCCATGTAAACAATACATTCTAAACCCATTAATGCGCAAACGGTTGCTGTTGCTACGCCGTGTTGTCCGGCACCGGTTTCGGCAATTATTCGGGTTTTGTTTAATTTTTTTGCTAATAGAATTTGACCAATGGTATTGTTTATTTTGTGCGCTCCGGTATGACACAAATCTTCACGTTTTAAATAAATTTTAGTGTTGTATTTTTCTGACAAGCGTTTTGCAAAATACAACGGAGTTGGTCGGCCAACATATTGTTTTAAAAGATCTTTAAATTCAGCTTTAAAGCTTTCGGTTGCTGTTATGGTTTTGTACTGTTCTTTTAATTCTTCAACATTGTTGTATAACATTTCGGGTACAAAAGCACCACCAAATTTGCCGTAAAAGCCTTGCTTATTGGGTTTAAATTGATTGGACATATGTAATAAGTTGTTTGGTTTTGTTGTTGTTTTTTATGCCAATTGCATCTTCGAGCTTGCTGTTTGCATCAATAACAAAAGGTTTGTTTTGTAAATTGTTTATTTGGCTTAATGCCGCTACATCTATTCCGCCAGCTAAAAAATAAGGTTTGTTGCAAGTAATTTGATTTAACATTTCCCAATTAAATACAATGCCATTGCCACCAAAATCTTTTCCTTTAGTATCAAATAAAAAATAATCAACTGCATTTTCGTAATCTTCTATCGCGTCAAAGTCAGCAAGTTGAGCGATTGAAAAAGCTTTAATTATTTTTAGCAGAGGAATTTGTTGTTTTAATGCTAAACAAAAAGCGACCGATTCGGATCCGTGAAGTTGAGCGCCATATAACGAGCAATTTGTTGCAATGTTTACAATTTCTGCAATCGATTGATTTACAAAAACGCCAATTTTTTGCGGATGATTAATTTGCTTTGCTTGTTCAAGAGTTATAAAACGTTTTGATGCCGAGCTAAAAATGCAACCTATAAAATCGGGGTTAAGTTGTGCAATTTCGTTCGCGTTGGTTACGTGCGCTAAACCACAAATTTTCACTTTCATTTTTTTACTGCATTAAAAAATTGAGTGATTTGATCAGAATCAAAATCCATACGCATCAACAATTCACCAATTAAAAAGCCTGAAAAACCTTTTTCGCGAAGTACTAAAATATTTTGTGCTGAGGTAATTCCGCTTTCGGCAATTTTAATTGAATCTTGTGGTAATTGCTGGCTAAGTTTGATTGAATTATGAAAATCTACCGCAAAACTTTTTAAGTTTCGGTTGTTAATGCCATATAAAATATGTGCATCAAATGGAATTTTAGTTAATTCATCTGCATCGTGAATTTCTACCAAAACTTCTAAGTTTAATTGCTTTGCCAACGCACTAAATTGCTGCATTTCTGATTTGCTTAAGCAAGCCGCAATAAGCAAAATTGCATGTGCACCGTAAGCTTTTGCCTGATAAACTTGATATTCGTTTACAATAAAATCTTTACGTAAAATAGGATTGTGATAAACGGTTTGTGCCTGAGCTAAATCGGTTAAACTACCACCAAAAAAGGGCGTGTCGGTTAAAACGGACATTCCGGCGCTTTTGTTTTGTTGATAAACAGCAGCAACTTTTAAAATAGAATCTTGGTAGTTGATTTCTTTTTTGGATGGTGATCTACGCTTAAATTCAGATATAATGCCGTTGTCAGAATTTGTAATGCTCTGAATTAACGATTTGTTTTGATTAATTTTTTGCGCTATTTGCTGTTCTAGCAAAGCAATTGGAAGTACGTTTTGTAAGGCTTGTACTTCTAATTTTTTATGTTGAACAATTTGGTTTAATATATTTACTGACATAGGTTTTGTAATTTTTTTAAACGTACTAATGCATCTAAGTTTTGTAATTTTTCTTTCGCTAACGCAAACGCATCTTCTAACGAACATTTTTTTACCAATCTAATAGCAACAGCGGCATTCATGGCCACAACATTGTTTTCGGCTTCGCTGCCTTTGCCCGAAATAATATCTACAAACAATTGCGCAGCTTCATCTTTGGTGTTTCCGCCATAAATTTGAAAAGGTTCAATTTTTTGAACGCCTTTAAAATCGGTCGGATCAACAACAAATTCGCTATCTCTAGAAATTACTTTGGCTTTGGTGGTTAACGAAACTTCGTCGTACCCATCAATGCTATGTACAATGCTAAAATCGGTTTTGGTTTGTTGCAACAAATAGGTATACATGCGAGCAACTTCAAGATTATAAACCCCAATAACTTGGTAGGTTGGATGGCTCGGATTAATAAGCGGACCTAAAATATTAAAAAACGTTTTTACGCCTAAATCTTTTCTGATTCGCCCAACCGTTTTCATGGCTGGATGGAATAATGGCGCGTGTAAAATGGTAATTCCTGCCTGATCTAAACATTTTTTTATAACTGCCTCGTCAGCACTAAATCGAATCCCTATTTTCTCTAAAACATTACTTGAACCTGAAATAGAAGATAAGCCGTAATTGCCGTGTTTTACCACCGGAATATCGCATGAAGCAACCACAAACGATGCTAAGGTTGATATGTTAAACGTATTTTTTCCGTCGCCACCCGTACCGCACATATCTAAAGTTTTATATTCAGATAAATCTACTGGTACGCATAGTTCTAAAAATGCAGCTCTAAAACCTTCTAATTCCTGAATGGTTATGGGGCGCATCATAAACAAACTGATAAAGCAAACAATTTCTGACGAATTAAATAATCCTTGTGATATGCCCAAAATTACTTCTTTCGCTTGCTGCATGCTTAAGGTTTGTTTTTGAACAAGGAGTTGTATGTGTTTTTTCATAATTAATGATTTATCCAGTTTTGTAACATTGCTTTTCCTTGTGGTGTTAAAATGCTTTCGGGGTGAAATTGTACGCCGCGCACATCATAATCTTTATGGCGCAATGCCATAATTTGGTTGTTTGCATCAACCGCCGTAATTACTAATTGTTCCGGAAAATTGCGATTGGCAACTACCCAAGAATGGTAACGCCCAACTTGTTGTTGAGAATCTAGGTTTTGGAATAAAACTTCAGAATTGTCAAGTACCGTAATTGGCGTTGCAATGCCATGAAAAACTTGGGCTAAGTTTTCTAATTCGCCTCCAAAAACTTCCCCAATAGCTTGCTGACCTAAACAAACGCCTAAAATGCTTTTGGTTTTGTAATATTTCTGAATAACAGCTTTTAATAAGCCGGCTTCGTCAGGAATTCCCGGGCCGGGAGAAAGTAAAATTTTATCAAACTTTTCTAATTCTTCCAATTCAAATTCATCGTTTCGGTAAACAGTTACGGGCTGCCCATTTAATTCTTCTAAATAATGTACCAAATTGTAGGTAAAGCTGTCGTAATTATCTATTACTACTATTTTTTTCATGATTATATATTTTCGGCTAAGTTTAGCGCTTGCGCTAAAGCTTGTAATTTGTTAAATACTTCTTGATTTTCGTTTTCTGGATTCGAACTTTCTACTACGCCAGCACCGGCCTGAAAAGTTAACGTATGATTTTTGGATAAAAAGGAACGAATCATAATGGCATGATTTAAATTGCCGTTAAAATCGATATATCCGATGGCGCCCCCGTAAAACGAGCGGTTGCAATTTTCTATTTCTTGAATAAGCTGAATGGCTTTAAATTTGGGCGCTCCAGATAAGGTTCCTGCCGGAAACGTATCTACAAAAGTTTGTAATGCTTTGTCTTTATTTTTTAAAACGGCAGTAACTTTAGAAACCAAATGAATAACGTGCGAGTAAAAATGAATTTGCTTTAAGGTTTCAACGGTAACTTGCTTTCCGTTACGGCTTAAATCATTTCTTGCTAAATCTACCAACATAATATGTTCGGCATTTTCTTTCGGATCTTCACTTAATTGTTTGGCAAGTAATGCATCTTCTTCATCATTTCCGGTACGTTTAAAAGTTCCTGCAATGGGATGAATTTCAGCTTTGTTGTTTTTAACCACCAACTGAGCTTCGGGTGACGATCCTAAAATTTTAAAATTTCCAAAATCAAAATAAAAAAGATAAGGTGAAGGATTGATGCTGCGCAGCGCACGGTAAACATTAAATTCATCACCAGTGAATTGTTGCTGAAATTGACGAGAAATTACCAACTGAAAAACATCACCTTTTTTACAATGCGCTATGGCTTGATTTACTTTGTTTTTAAACGAATCATCGGTTAAATTTGATGCTATGGCTCCCGATTTTTGAAACGGATATGTTGCAAAGGTTTGCGTTTGAATAATGCTTTCTAAATGTTCTAAACTTACGGCATTAGGAATTTCAAAATCAAAATCATATTTAATTAAATACGCTTCGTTTTTAAAATGATTGATGGCGATGCAACATTCAAAAAATTGATAAAAAATTTCTGGAATTTCTGTATTTTCTTTTTTTACTATTGGTTCAAACTTGTCAAAGTAAGGCAAGGCATCAAATGCAGTATAACCAAACAAACCTTGTGCGGCAAAAGGTAAGTTGTTTTGTTCGGGTTCAAAACAAGCAATAAATTGTTCTAATTGTTGTAAAGCTTGGTTGGGTTGAGTTAAACTTGTTTTTTGAATTTCCTGATTTGGGTAGGTAACCGTTAGTTGCTGGTTGTTAACTTTAAATTGAGAAATGGGATGAATACAAATAAACGAATAGCTGTTTTCTGCCGAATGGTAATCACTGCTTTCTAACAAAATGCTATTCGGAAACTGATCCCTAATTTTTAAATATGTACTTACCGGTGTAATAACATCGGCTACAATTTTTTTAAATGACGCGGTAAATTTAAATTTTGATGTCATGTTTTAGATTTTTTTTGAAAATAAAAAAAGGCCTATCTCAGTGAGATAGGCCTTTACTATATATTATGAATTAGTGTAAAATATACATATAGCAGGTATTGCTCACGACGTTCGACGTAAGTTTAACCACCACCATGCATTGTTTACAAATTGTATCATTTTTCTGTGTTTTGTATTGGCTAAATTATTAAACTTTTTTTGTTACACCAAATAAAAATGTTTTTTTCAATAAAAAAGTTAATAAACCATGGCTACATTAAGCTCAAAACCATCAGAAATTGCCTTGTCAGCAATCATTCCAATACTGGTTGATGCGTATTTAATATCGTACAAGGTTCTGTTTACAACCAAGGTTGCACTGGCTCCAACTTTATTTAGGCGCAATTCAAAGTTTATAGGATGTGTAATGCCTTTAATAGTTAAATCGGCTGTTACAAAATAAGCACCAGGTTCTTCAGACGGTTCCATGTTTCTAAAAACCAAGCTTGATTCTGGATATTGGGTAGCATCAAAAAAATCGTTCGATTTTAAGTGCGTATCTAATTTATCTTTACTTTTTCCTTTTAAATCGGTGGTGTTAATGGTTTGCATATCTACAACAAAATCACCGCCCACGGGAATCTTACCAGAAAAATAAAGAATACCGCTTTTAAAACTAATGGTTCCGTTATGGCTCGTAAATAATTTTTTACCCGTCCATTCAATTTTAGATTTTTTTAAATTTATTTTTTGTTTGCGCTGTGCATTTGCAGTAGCTGTAAAAAAAACTACGACTAAAAAACTAAGCAATAAAGGTTTTAAAAACTTCATTCTATAAAAATTAAATGTGTATAAATAAATCCTGATCCGCTTTTCTAACTTTAGCATCAAATTGCGTCGCATCATCATCGGCTCTAAAACCAACCGGGGCAAGTAATACAGCGTTTAAATTACGATCTTGCAATTGTAAAATTTCATTTACTTTTTCTGCTATAAAACCTTCCATCGGGGTAACATCAATTTTACGTTCTGCAGCTGCATTAATTAAGTTCGTAAGGGCAATATAAGCTTGTTTTGCTGTCCAATCTAAAACTTCTTGTTCGGTTTTAGGATTAAAAATGCCTTTAATAAATGTGCCGTAACCGTTTACTTTTTCAACTTCAATGTTGCGTGTGTTTGCAATATTTGTAATGTAAGCATCAACTTTTGCATCACTTAATTCGGTATAACTTGCAAAAACAAATAAATGTGATGCATCAGTTATTTGAGCTTGATTAAAAGCAACTTCTTTAATTTGTTGACGAACTTCTGGATTCTCAATAATTAAAACTTGATAGGGTTGTAATCCGTACGACGAAACGCTTAAACGAATCGCTTCTTTTAAATACAATAAATCATCGGCTGTTATTTTTTTACTTGCATCGAATTTTTTGGTTGCATAACGCCAATTTTGGTTTTTTATAAAGTTGTTCATTAATTTTAAATTATAAGTTAAAATACTTTAATAAAAGTATTTGTAGCGCTGCAAATTTACGAAGAATCTGTAACATAAAATAACAAACTTTAGTATGCCTTGGTTCTGAAAAGTGATAAATTTTATTTACATTTACTATTGAAATTAAATTTAAAAGATATGAATATTTCTCAAACAGAATGGTGGGAAAAAGCACAAGCTGATGCTGACGGAGTAATTGTTGATGTTAGAACTCCAGACGAATTTGCTTCAGGATTTATTCCGGGTGCTGTAAACGTAAATTTTTACGAACAAGAAGCTTTTTTAAACTTTGTAGAAAGTTTAGACAAAACTAAAAACTATTATGTGTATTGCCGTTCGGGTGCACGTAGCGGAAATTCATGTGCAATTATGAATGAAATGGGGATTGAAAATGCCTACAACCTTTCTGGCGGTATTTTAGAATGGCAAGGCCCTTTAGCATAAAAATGTAAAAGAAGCTTTCGGGCTTCTTTTTTTAATACAAATTACTATGAAAAAAGATATTGAAACACGTGATGATGTTGTTTTGTTGGTGGATGTTTTTTATAATAAGGTTGGATTAAACCCATTAATCGGACCCATTTTTCATGGCATATTAAAAAACGATTGGCAACCGCATTTAAATAAAATGTATAATTTTTGGGAAACCGTTTTGTTCGAAAATACGCATACGTACAACGGTGCACCTTTTCCGCCACATCGTGATTTGCCTTTAGATCAGATTCATTTTGACACTTGGATTACTATTTTTAAAGAAACAGTTGCTGAAAATTTTGATGGTCCCAGAGCCGACGAAGCTTTATGGCGTGCCGGAAAAATGGCAGAAATGTTTTTACATAAAATTAAGTATTTTAGAGGCGAGGCATAAATTAAACCTAAAAGGTTGTTAAGGGAGGTAGTTAAGTTGTTTAAACAATGTAGCTTTGCAGCTCATTACATCTCTTTCTTACAAAAGGTAATTAGTTTACCTTTTGATATAAAAAAACAGAACCTTAAGGTTCTGTTTTTTTATTGTGGTAATTGTTCAGGTTCTGATTCTCTATAAACAGGAGAACTAATGGCACCTAAAAAGGCTTCTAATGCCTTTAATTCTTCTTTATCAAGTTTTAAAACATGTAACAATTCTGAGTTTTTTGGGTAATTCGGATCATTTTCAGCTCCTTTTGGCGGAATTCTGTTTGGCATACCGGCATTGTACATGTTTAAAACACCAGTAAGGTTTGGAAATAAACCGTTATGCATATACGGGGCTGTATGAGCTACATCACGTAGCGATGGGGTTCTAAATTTACCAATATCTTGTACTGCATCTGTTTGGGTATAAAGCCCTAAATCTTCATATTTGCGTTTGTAGTAGGTTAATCCCACATTATGAAATTGATTATCTGAAAAATAATGAGAATTATGACAACTGATGCAACGCGCTTTGGTTCTAAATAAATGTAAACCTTCTATTTCCTGATCGGTTAATTGTTTTGGATCGCCTTCAACAAATTTATCAAACCTACTTTTTCTACTAACCAATGTACGTTCAAACGTAGCAATGGCTTTAAAAATACGATCTTCAGTAACCTTATCATCTCCAAAAGCTTCTTTAAAAAGCGGTTTGTAACCTTTAATTTTTTTAATTGTTTTTACAGCAACATCTACATGATTTGCCATTTCTTTAGGATCAACAATCGGAAAACGTGCCTGATCTTCTAACGTTAATGCTCTACCATCCCAAAACAAAGGCGATGCATACGCCACGTTTAATAAGGATTTAGAATTGCGTATTCCGGTTTGTCTATCTTCACCATGCGAAACCGGTTTAGCATCTCCCCAAGCTAAAGCCGGATCATGGCAAGATGCACAAGCAATTTGTTTGGAATTAGATAATCTAGGGTCAAAAAATAAATTTTTACCTAAATTACGTTTGGCTTCGCTATATGGATTATCTGCCGGAAAAATAGGTTCTTGTAACGGCCCAATATCTTGAAAGTTTACCACATTGCTATCAATAAGCGCTGCAGGCCAAAGCGCAGGATTACCGCTACCGTATAAATTTCGTAAATCGGAAATAGAATAATATACAGGATCGTTGGTATTAAAATATTTTACTGACATTAACCCCAATGCAGCTCCACATAATAAAATAGTACAAATACCTTTTTGTATGTTCATTTTGCTTGTGTTTAATAAATTATTGCTAAACCTACGCTTACTTGCTTGTTGGGTTTATTAAGTAATTGATTGGTGTATTTTTTATATTGTTGTCCGGTTGCTAACAAACTTTGGTAATTGGCAAAAATTCTGATATACGATTTTTTTAATTGAATGTCGTATGTCAAATTTGTACCTGTGGTTAACTTGGTTGTAGCATCATATCCTTGATCATTAAAAATAACTTTTTCTGAAAAAGCTGAGTTTGAACCCGAAGCCAAGTAATCTAACTTGCTTTGTAAAGCGGTGTAAGAAACTACAAAAACTTCGGCATTTAACCTATTTTTTTCATTTTTAAAAACATCGGTATTCGCTTGCAAAGCAACTTCTAAATAATGAATGCGTTTATCTACAACCGTTAATAAATCTTTTATTACATTTCTAGAATATACAGCACCTAAGCCAACAGCATACAATGTTTTGTTGTTTTTAGTTTTAATGATTCCGTTGTCAAAAGTAAATCTATTTTGTACATATCTAAAATTTTGGCCTTGAGAAGTAACATTAAAATTATCATTTTTAGCTAACTGATAACCGGCTTGAGCAAAATAATTAACAGCCGATCCGTTAAAAATGTATTTTGCCTGAATAGCATGATTAATTGCGCGGTATTTATGCGTAATATTTTCTTTTTTTAATAGCAATTGCGAGGTACCAGAACCAGGAATCTTAGCATATAAATTTTCTAATAACTTGCTGTAGCTGTAATTTGCAGCAAACACATGTTTTTCGTTTTTATATTGATATGCAATTCCTGATGATTTGGTTAATCCGCGGTTACTATTTTTATCGTACGAATAATTGTAGCTTGTGTACCCAAAACCGCTGTTAAAACGCACATACGTATCTTCATAAATTGGCGAATTGTAATAATCGTTTACATAAACAATGCTATTAGTTAAGGTATTTTGGCTTAAACCACCGAACAACTGCACCGTATGTTTTTGGTTTAATGTATAACCAACAAAAGCTTTTCCGCCAATGGTATGTTCTACAATTTCTGGTCTTGGATCTATTTTTCTAAAAAGCTTATCTGCTTTGTAATTAAGTACCGTACCAATAGCAACTCCGTTGTTAAAGGCATAATTAATTCCGCCCAAAATGTTGTAACGTTGCGTATCCCAATTACCTGCTTTTGGTACATAATAATAATTAGGATTGAGTACCATTTGATTTTCTGTGCGTTGCGACGAAAGATTAAAACCAACATTTTTTTCTAACGATTTGGTAACCGAAAAATCACCAAAAACACGCAATCTGCTCGAGTAATTGTAAATACCTTGGGTTCTAAACGCAACATTATTTATTTCGCTAGCCGTTTGTTGGCGTTTAAAGTTTAGTTGCTTGTGCTGATATGCGATTGATGTAGCTGTAAAGTCTTTAATTTTAAATTGTGCGTATAAAATAGGATTATTAATTAAATCGGTAAAATAATTGGCATAATACGCATTGGACTTAACAGATACCGTATCCTGAAGTTGTGCAAAAACAGCACAACTTACGCTAAAAAGAATACAAGTAAACGTATGTTTTAAGTTCATGAAAAAATTAGTTTGTAGCAAAACCTTTTGGGTTGGCTTTCATTTCAATAAAATCATTATTCGAGTTGTTGGTATCTTGTAAAATAATACGTCCGTCTGGCGTAGTACTTTTTATTTTACGAATTATAGCACTCGAATTGTACTGATTAGATACACTGATTGATGTAGCATCAATATGTGATGGTAACATTTTTGGACGCGCGCTGCTTGGTCTAAAATGTTGCGCATCAACTCCGTCAATAATTTTATTTACAGGAATCTGAATATAATGTGGCGTGCTGCCGCTAACATTTACCACATTTGGTAACGGAAAAAATTTATACAGAATAAAATCTTCATCTTTAAAAATCACGAACGAATCGGTACCTTGAGGATTTAAAATTAAATCGGTGTTACCAAAATACGCGCCCGGAATTCCCCAAAATGCAATATTTACATTCGGCACTGCTGGGTTTTCAATATCTGATGCAAAAGGTTCTTTACCAATAGATTTTCTAAAATCACCCAAATAAGCTTCAAAATCAGCTTCAGATAAATCTACCGTTAAATCAGGATTATCAATTTTATAATCTTTACCATCATTACTTAAAGGTTGTTTGTGGTTGATTCCTGTTTGTGCAATTACAATTGATTTTCCTGGTTCAATAGGATATTGCGAACCATTACCCGGAATTTGAACTACGTAATCCGCATAAACATAATCGGTATTAGCATCACCACCAATAATTGACATGCCCGAAGATTTAGACCAATCCCATTGCCCCGAACTTAGCGTATATGGCGCATTGGCTGCCGATGGATTCAGGGTTGTTGCGCCGTGTAACAAGGCAATATAAAGGCCATCTGCATATAAAAGTTGATTGGAATTGTTATAAATTTCTATAAACTGATCACGCATTACGGCACCTTTTAAGGCGTCAGATCCGGCATAATAAACTTGTTTAATAACTAAATTGCCGGTTTTAGCTTGTGCTAATTTTATTTTACCAGGGGCAAAATTGGCATTAATCACCGTATTATTTAGGTTGCCGTTAAAGTTAATTTCGTCGTTGGTTTCGGCATACCCAAAAATAGTTTCAAACTGCTCGTTGTTTAGTTTGTTGCTTCCCGAAATGTTGTACGTACCTGGTAAAAGGTTTGCAACATAGGCAAATCCATTTTCGTCTGTAACCAGCTCGTAGCTATCGTTGGTGTTTATGTTAACTAAGGTAATTGAGGCATTTGCTGCCGGAATATTAGGTTCGTAAACGGCAGTTAATGAATAAGGCACGGTGGTTAATCCGCCGGTTGTTGTACCAAAATCATCTTCGGCACAGCCCCAAGCTGCTAATCCTGCTGTAAGTAATAATGCTATTTTTTTCATTTTTAATGGATTAAAATGAGTATTCAATTCGAGTACCGAATGATAATTTTACAAATGGTTCGTAGTTCTGTTCTATAAAAGTTCCGTCGGTTAATTCAATATATTCTGTTGGACGCAGATCTAAAAAGTTGTTGGAATAAAAAGAAAACTTAAAACCGTTTAAAAAATCTTTCGTTAACCTTAAGTGAAAGTTATGATAGGTTTTGGCTAATTTTTTTGGCGTTAATAAGCTGTTTTTATTAATAATATGCCCATACATGTCGGTGTTGTTTCGGTCTGCTACCGGAATTTCGTATCGATTTAAATTGCGGTCTAAATAGGCGTAAGGCGTTTCGATTCGGTTTGATGAACGGCTGTTCATTATAAAATGCTCTGATTTTACCGAAACAATTAAACCAACTTTAGGAATATGGTACGAAAAATCGGTTGTAAACTGCATTTGTTTGTAAAAAACCGGATTTTTTTCGTAAACCCCATAAGCTTCGTTTTTTGTAACATCTTTTGTAAAATAAAATAAATCGGTTTTATCGTAATTGCTTGTTTCTATGTACGACCCCGTAACGTTTATGCTTAAGCCCGGAATTGGTAATTGCCTAAAACTGGCCATTAATTCTAAACCTTTATCGACCGATTTAAACGAATTTTCGTAAAACATTTGCTGAAAATAATAATGGTTGTAATGTGAAATTTGATACGTTGGTTTCTCGGTTCCGTAATAGGTAATATCTAATTCGGCAATATCACGATGCGCCGGGCGGTTTTCGCCAGTAATTCCATCATTTAATGTGTTGTAAAATGCTGTAATACCAATGGTAGAACTTTTGTTTAATTCTACATCAAAACCAACTTCTGCTTTATGTGCTTTTGAAGGTTTTAAATCCGGATTATCGGCTCTGTCAACAAACGTTTGTACAACGCCCATGCTGTAATAACCTGGTAAACGCAAATCGGCTAAAACAACATCGTGATAACGAACCCCGGTATAAATTTGACTTAAAGCGGGTGATTTGGTAGAAATACCGTAACCACCACGAATTTTAAATTTATCAAACGCATAAAAGGCGTTAATACGTGGCGAAAGGTTTGCAATTCCGTATTGATAATCAAAACGTGCACCTAGGTTCATATTTAAAACGCTATTGCCCCAATATCTAATAATATTATCTTCGGCAAATAAGGCAACTTGGTATTCGGTTAAAACATTTTGTCCGTAATTATAAGGTCTGAATCCGCTACCGCCTTTGCCGGCATTAGAACCGAAAAAATTACTTAAAGTTTCAGGTTCGCCTAATTGCCCACGGCCAATGTTATCGCTTATTCTAAAATCGGTACCTAAGGTTATGTTGTTTTCAAATTGCCCGGCGTAAAAAGATTTGTTTACTTCTACCGCTGCAAATCCAGAAATCGGTTTTCCTTCAACTTCCTTGGTTAATAAATAAGATGGAAGGCTGTAAACGCCCTCGTAAACGCCCGGTTCTTTACTTGTACCAACTACGCGACCGCCTACGTTTACATATCTAGATTCGAACGAATATTGGTTGCCGTATCTAAAATTGGCATTCACCATTAAATTGTCAAAAAAGGCATCGTTAAATTTCCAGTTAAAGTTGTTAGATATAGCAATGCTTTTGTTGTCGTTTTTTACAATTTTTTCGTCGGCAGCTTCTTCTTCATAATTCACATCGTCTTTATTAAAGCTGTAATTTACTGAGAAGTTGTTGCGTATGTTTTTTTGTTTATTGGCCCACGACCACATCAGGTTGGTGGTTATGCGGTTGTATTTGGTATATGAAACGGGGTTCTGAGTTTGAATTTAAATAGTTTACCGAAACATTTACATTACCTAAAGTTGGCGATAAACTAAAACCTTTGCTTAACCCAAATTCTGTGGTACCGTCGCGAAGTGAGGTATAAACGCGATATGGCGCCTTACCTGCTTTTTTACGGATGTTGATTAAACCTGAAGTTAAATCGCCGTATTTAGCCGACGGAATACCTTGTACTACCTCAATGCTTTCAATATTATCTAACGGAACTTCTCGCAAATCGGTTCCATAGCCAGCATTATTAAACGTACCATTAAATGTTGAGCTGGCATCTCCAAAATTTAAGGCATTGGCTTCGTAAACGTTTCTAAAATTAGAACCGTAAGTTTGCATGTTTTCGTTGTTTGACATCGGAATGCCGTCAACCACAACCGAAACTCCAAAAGCTTTATTACCAAAAGCTGCATCACGTGCCGATGGTGGCCTAACGGTTCGGAAAGCAATTGGTTTAAATTCATTTAAATTTAAATCGGTAATAGATTGTCCGGGAATTTGTTCTAAAACTTCGTTTAACGAAAAGGCCTGAACTTGGTTTATAGCTTCGGTTCCCATGGTGATTTCGGAGTGGTTTTTTCCTTTTTGAGCCGTAACAATAACCTCGTCTAAACGTAAGTTTTTGTTTTGAAGTTCAATAAGCAACTGCGTGTTTAATTGCTCTTTTTTGTATGAAATGGTACGTTCTTCTTTACCCAATAATTTTACGAATAAGGTAAAGTCGGCATCTAAAACATTTTTAATTTCAAATGATCCATCTTTTTGGGTTAATGCCCATTGTTGCGAAGGTAAATTTGTAATTAAAACAAATTCTAAAGGTTGTTGCGTATCTTTATCTACTACAATTCCTTTTATAGATTTTTGAGCAAATGTTAAAGAACTAACGGTTATAAATAAGAGGCTAACAATATATTTCACGACAAGATTTTAATTTTTGTGGTGCAAATATAGAATTAATATTTATTTAGACCAATGATAAATAGTTGGTTTTTTATTTATTTTTAACTTTTTAAAAACACTGTTTTTTTCTTATTGTTTCTACTTTTAACATAAGTAATGCGATTAATTAATTTAGATTAAGTGCTTTGATATTTTTTTAAAATAAATTTGCTCAAATCTAAATGATATCGATGATGAAAAGACTTCATTTTTTAAAGTTAATAGGAGGAGGATTAATTATGAGTAGCTTACAACCTTTTTACAATTTATATAAAGATTTAAAATACGATGGCAACTTTATGCCTGTATTATTTATAGGACACGGATCACCCATGAATGGGATTGAGAATAACAGTTATTCACAAACTTGGGCAGAACTTGGAAACACAATTCCTACGCCAAAAGCCGTTGTTGTAATTTCTGCGCACTGGTTAACTAAAGGTACGCACATTACAGCAATGAATAATCCAAAAACCATTCATGATTTTGGAGGATTCCCGCAAGCGCTTTTTGATGTACAATATCCGGCACCAGGAAGTTTAGAAATTGCAAACGAAACTAAAAAATTAATTACTAGTACCAATGTTGGTTTAGATCACGATTGGGGCTTAGATCACGGAACTTGGACCGTTGTTCGCCATATGTATCCTAAAGCAGATATTCCTGTTTTACAATTAAGTATTGATTATTACAAACCGGCAGAATACCATTATAACTTAGCTTTACAATTGGCTGAATTGCGTAAAAAAGGTGTTTTAGTGATTGGAAGTGGAAACATGGTACATAACTTACGCGAGATTTCATGGAAGAACATGAACGAAGAATTTGGTTACGATTGGGCAAAAGAAATGAACACCATTTTTAAAGAAAAAATTGCTGATGGTGATCATAAAGCGTTAATTGAATACGAAAAATTAAACAAAGCAGCTTTATTGGCTATTCCTACACCAGATCATTATTATCCAATGATTTATACTTTAGGATTACGTAGTGCTAAAGATCAGGTAACCTTTTTTAATGACTCGTGCGTTGGAGGTTCATTAACCATGACATCGTTTATGTACAACAGCTAATGCTGAAATGAAATATAAAATAAAAAAGGAAATCTACTTGTAGATTTCCTTTTTTATTATTTAAAATTGAACGAAAAATTATCGCTAAATAATTTAGTTAAACGTTTTATTTCGTATGGTTTACGTGTGTATTTGTTAGAAATAGCAATAAACGTAACGTGTTCCTCGCGCAAGGTTACATACATAGACGTATTTCCGCTCCACCAACCGGTATGAAAAATGTAATTTTTACCATTATCAAACTCAAGTAAGCGCACGCCTAAACCGTAATTTCTGGTTCCTTTACGTTCGTAGCTGTAGCCTTTAAACATTTGTTCTTTAATATTGGCTGATAAAAAATTATCTGAATAGGTTGCTTTATCAAACAAAACCAAATCCCGAGCCGTAGTATAAATGTTTTTATCTCCGTAGGTTTGGTCTAAAAAACGCCAATCTAACTTTTTGTAGTTGCCTTTGTACGATTGGCTTACATGTTCTTTCTCATTTAAATCCTTAAAAACAAACGTATTGTGCATTTCTAAAGGGTCAAGAATTAAACTTTTTAGAGCTACGTCAAACGGAGTGCCCGTTATTTTTTCGATAATTAAGGCTAAAATTACGTAGTTGGTGTTGCAATACTGAAAATATTTACCTGGTTGGCGTTCTAAAATATCGTCGTTTTTGGCTAATAAATTTAAAACATCCTGATTGGTAATAGGCTGTTTTTTGTCCCAACTTTTATCGTTTTCAAATAAATACGCGTAGTTTTTTAGTCCCGAACGGTGATTTAATAACATACGCACGGTAGTTTCTTGATTAGGAAAGGTTGGTAAAATACTTTGAACGGATTGTTCTAAATCTATTTCATTACGATCAACCAAACGTAAAATACAAGTTGCAGTTAATACTTTACCAACGCTTGCTACATGCAAAGGCGTATTTTCATCAATTACTTCTCCTTTTTCTTTGTACGCAAAACCAGAATATTTTTCGTAAATAATTTCTCCGTTTTTAGCTACCAAAAAAGAACCGCTGTATTGGTTACCAAAATGTTTGTTATAAAAAAAATCGATATCCTTTTTTGTGTTTTCAACAAATTCAGGATCTAAACTATCAAATTCAACTTCGTAGGGGTTAACAAATGCTGTAGAATCAACAAGTACTTCGTCTGTGTTTTTTTTATCTTGTTTGTTGCAAGAATTTAAAAAAAAGAGCAAAGCAATAAAAAAAATTGGCTTATTAGGTTTCATTACTTAAGGGTTTACTCACAAAAATAAGGAATTGGTTTTAAACCTAGCTCTTAAAAAAAGATTAAATGTTATAATGCATTTTTTAAGTTGTTCGGTACTTAAAATTAAAGTAAATTTACATATCTAAACACAGTAAAAAATGAGTACAATTAATTGGCAAACTGCAATAGAATTTGAAGATATTACGTATAAAAAATTCAATGGTGTTGCGCGCATTGCGTTTAATCGTCCGGAAGTTCGTAATGCTTTTAGACCCAAAACAACCGCAGAATTATTACGTGCTTTTCATGATGCACACGAAGATACATCGATTGGTGTAATTTTACTTTCGTCAGAAGGACCATCGCCAAAAGATGGTGTTTATGCGTTTTGTAGCGGTGGAGATCAGAATGCTCGTGGCCACCAAGGTTACGTAGGTGAAGATGGATACCACCGTTTAAATATATTAGAAGTTCAACGTTTAATTCGTTTTACTCCAAAAGTTGTAATAGCTGTGGTAAACGGCTGGGCTGTTGGTGGCGGACATTCGTTGCACGTAGTTTGTGATTTGACTTTAGCATCAAAAGAACACGCTATTTTTAAACAAACAGATGCAGATGTAACTAGTTTTGATGCTGGATACGGTTCGGCTTATTTGGCTAAATTAGTGGGACAGAAAAAAGCACGTGAAATTTTCTTTTTAGGACGTAATTATTCTGCACAAGAAGCTATGGATATGGGCATGGTTAATGCTGTAATTCCGCATGATGAGTTAGAAGAAACGGCTTATCAATGGGCACAAGAAATTCTTGAAAAATCACCAATTTCTATAAAAATGTTGAAATTTGCCATGAACATGACCGACGACGGTATGGTTGGGCAGCAAGTTTTTGCTGGTGAAGTTACACGTTTGGCTTATATGTCGGACGAAGCGAAAGAAGGGCGTGATGCCTTTTTAGAAAAACGTAAACCTAATTTTGAGAAAAAATATATTCCGTAGTAGGTACGAAACATAGTAAGATTTGATAAAACGTTTGTATATTTATACAAACGTTTTTTTATGTCCGATTTTTACAACCAAACGGTTGATTTTGCTGCTATTCCTGAATATCAGCAAACCCAATTAACCCCATTACATAGTAATTATAAAAAAGTTGTGCTTTGTCACTACCTGCTAATCTTTTTATTTTTTGGCGGTGCATGGGCAGTAAGTTTATATTTTAATTTACTACCAATTTTAGTATTACTTGTAGGTGCTGCATGTTCCGTTTTGTTACTTATATTTTTAGTCGTAATTAATTTAAAAGCGATTAATCAGCGTGGTTTTGCTTTTAGAGCGCACGATATTATTAGCCATAGCGGTTTTTTATTAAAAAGTACAGCCGTGGTTCCTAACAACAGAATTCAGCATATTAGCATCAATCAAGGGCTTTTTTCTAGATGGTTTAATTTGTGCGAATTGCGTATTTATACAGCAAGTACCAATAGTTCTGACATTGTTATTCAAGGAATTTTGTATAAAGATGCCTTACGTTACAAAGCATTTATTTTAAATCAAATTAATGCTTTAGCTAATGATTAATAAACCCCAACGACAAGAACCTATTGGTGTTTTAATAGAAATTAGTATTACCCTTTTTAAATTTTTAAGGGCAATGTGGCCTTTGTTGCTTTATTTTATTTTTAGAAAAACAGAAGCAGAAGGGAGCGAAACCCAATCTTTTTGGTATTTGGGTATTTTTGTTGTGCTTGCTTTATTTATTTCGGTTTTACGCTTTTTAACCTACCGTTTTTATATAGATACCACCAATCAGGAATTTGTATTGCAACGTGGCATTTTAGCTAAAGAAAAATTAATTATTGCTTTAGATAGAATTTTTGAAGTGAATTTAGAGCAAAAATATTTTCATATTTTATTAGGTGTTTATAAAGTAAGGTTAGATACCGCGGGCAGTGATAAAGATGAGGTTGTAATTCAATCGTTATCAAAAAAAGATGCCGATGTTTTGCGCAATTACATCATCAATTATAAAAAAGAAAAAGATTTAGTTGCTGAAATTGAGCCAATACGCAATGAAACGGTTTCTGAAAATAAAGATACAGGAGCAGAAACAAATCAAACAATTCGCATTTCCCTTCTTTCATTATTTAAAAACAGCTTAGTTTCTAACTATTTTAAAACCTTAGGAATTTTATTGTTGTTTTTTAATACCATTTTCGAAAATATTAAAAATTTTAATGAAGAGGTTTTATCAGGCTATTTAGATAATTTTACGGCTATTCAAGCTATATCAAGCTCAATTGCTGTTTCCTTTATTTTATTTGTGCTGTTATTCTTAGGCATTCATATAGCTGTTGGCGTTTTACAATATTTTGGTTATTCCATTACAAAAAACAAGCAGTCGTTGCTTATTCAATACGGCTTGATTCAGAAATTTCAAACCATTGTACAGCCCAGAAAAATTCAATATTACGTTTTTGTTACGTCTAAATTTATGCGTTTACTAAATGTAAACACCTTAAAATTAGCTTTAATAGGTAATCCGTCAGAAAAAAAACAAAAAAGCAGCGTTAAAATTCCTGCCTTGCAACAGTTAGAATTAGAAACTATTAAAAACTTTTTAAATCTTTCTACACAACAAAACGAACAACTTTTAACGATAAAACCTAATGTAAGAATGTTAGTTGCCCCCATGTTTTTAATTACTTTTTTACTTTTACTTTTTTGTGCTTACGTTTATATTTTAGATGATGTATTTTTAACATTAAACTTTTGCGTAGCCATTTTTTGTTTGTGGATTGTAATTTTTGTGGTTCAATATATAAATTTTAAACGTTTTACCATTTCGGTTTTTTCAGATAAAATCATTATTAAACAAGGCACTTTACAAACCAAAATTACGGTTTTAGAAATGAATAAGGTTCAGGCAGTTGTGCAACAACAAGCTTGGTGGCATCAAAAAATAGGATTAACCCGTTTGGAATTAAAAACAGCCGGCGGACCCATTCGGTTACCAATTGCCAACCAATCGGCATATAATAAGGTAATGAATTATGTTTTGTATTATGTAGAAAGTACAAACATTTCGTGGGCTTAATATTTCTAAACCCACAATTTTCTTCGGATATTTGCATTAAAATAAATTACATTCATGAATATAAAAGTATGGATCGAGGCGGCACGTTTACGCACGTTGCCCTTATCGGTTTCCGGAATTATTGTTGGTAGTTTTGCCGCGTACAATCAGGTAGAAAATAAATCTCATTTTTGGATTATTTTTGGATTAGCTTTTTTAACTACTTTATGTTTTCAGGTTTTATCAAACTTTGCTAACGATTATGGCGATGGTGTAAAAGGAACCGATAACGAAAATAGGGTAGGACCGCAACGCGCCATTCAATCAGGAGCTATTACGCAAAAACAAATGAAAACAGGAATCATTATTACCTCCATCGTTTCCTTATTGGTTGCTATTTTATTAATTTACGTTGCCTTTGGTAGTGAAAATTTTTGGTATTCTTTGCTATTTACAGCATTAGGAATTGGTGCAATTGCAGCAGCTATAAAATATACGGTAGGTAAATCAGCATACGGATATCGAGGTTTGGGCGATATTTTTGTATTTGTTTTTTTTGGATTGGTTAGCGTAATTGGTTCTAGCTTTTTATATACCATGCAGTTTGATTATACTACCATTTTTCCTGCTATTACAATTGGCTTATTAAGCGTTGGGGTTTTAAACTTAAACAACATGCGCGATATTGAAAACGATATTGTTTCGGGTAAAAATACCATTGTGGTAAAAATGGGAAGTCAGAAAGCCAAAACCTATCATATTGCTATGGTTTTGTTTGCTTTTATTTGCTTGTTGGTTTTTGATTATTTACGTGGTTTACTCATATTTCCAACGGCAATTGTTTATTTTTTACTTTTTGCTGCGCATTTAAAACGTGTGAACGAAGTTAAGCAACCCAAAGCTTACGATTCGGAATTAAAAGTTGTAGCAATTGGAACCTTTTTATTATCTTTAGTAACCGCAATCGAATTATTTTTTACAAAATAAAATCATCTAAAAAATGAAAATTACATATTTAGGACACGCATCTTTAGCTATAGAAACCAATGGAAAACATTTAATTGTAGATCCGTTTATTACCGGAAACGAATTAGCTAAACATATTGATGTAAATGCATTAAAAGCAGATTATATTTTACTTACTCACGCTCATGGCGATCACGTAGGTGATGTAGAATTAATTGCCAAAAATACCGGAGCAACCATTGTATCTAACGCCGAAATTGCAAGTTATTACCAAACAAAAGGTTTTAATGCACACCCAATGAATCATGGCGGATCTTGGACTTTTGATTTTGGTAAAGTACGTTATGTTAATGCCATTCATTCTTCATCATTTCCTGACGGATCAAACGGTGGGCAACCTGGCGGATTTGTGATTGAGGCAGATAAAAATATTTATATTGCTGGTGATACCGCATTAACGTACGATATGAAATTGATTCCGATGCGCACCGTTTTAGATTTAGCTATTTTACCAATTGGAGATAATTTTACCATGGGCGTAGAAGATGCTGTTATTGCTGCTGATTTTGTTGCGGTAAACAAAGTTTTAGGTTATCATTTTGATACGTTTGGTTTTATTAAAATCGATCATCAAAAAGCAAAAAACATATTCCAAAACAATAAAAAAGAATTACTTTTATTAGAAGTAGGTTCTAATATCGAAATATAACAACAAGCTCCTAATCAGGAGCTTTTTTTTAGCCAATTTATGAAAGCAACATATTACAAACACATTTTACATTTTAAGCGCCCTTCCGGAACTTCTAGAGGCGTTTTAACCGATAAAGAAACTTGGTATTTAGTTATAGAAGATCAAGGAAAAATAGGAATTGGAGAATGCGGAATTTTACGTTCGTTAAGTTTTGATGATGTGCCAGGTTACGAAGCAAAGCTGCAATGGGTTTGCGAAAACATTCATTTAGGCGCATCTAATTTATGGCACCAATTGCGTAGTTTTCCTTCTATTCAATTTGGGGTTGAGCAAGCTTTTTTATCATTACAAAGCCAATCGCCATTTCAGCTTTTTCCTTCCGAGTTTTCTCAAGGCAAACAGCCAATCAACATCAACGGATTAGTTTGGATGGGGGATGCAACGTTTATGAAAGAACAATTGGATGAAAAACTAGCGCAAGGTTTTACTTGTATTAAACTTAAAATTGGCGCAATTGATTTTAATAAAGAATTAGAACTTTTACAGTTTATACGATCGCATTATTCGGCAGAACAAATTGAAATTCGTGTAGATGCAAACGGCGCTTTTACAGCTGATGAAGCTTTACAAAAATTAAATCAATTAGCAGCTTTTAATTTGCATAGCATAGAACAACCCATTAAACAAGGGCAAATTCAGGCTATGCAACAACTTTGTAAACAAACGCCTTTACCAATTGCTTTAGATGAAGAATTAATTGGCGTTACCGAGCTGGCAGATAAACTAACCTTGTTGCAAGCCATAAAACCGCAGTTTATTATTTTAAAACCAAGTTTAATTGGCGGTTTTAAAGGTTCGTTAGAATGGATTCAGTTGGCAGAAATGCTAAATATTGGTTGGTGGATTACATCTGCCCTAGAAGGAAATATTGGCTTAAATGCTATTTCGCAATTTACCTATCAACTACATAATGCAATGCCTCAAGGTTTAGGAACCGGCGCATTATATACCAACAATATTGATTCGCCATTAGAAGTAATAAACGGAAAATTATGGTACAATACCAATAAAAATTGGGCAATTGATTTGCATGATTTAAGCTTTTAAAATTTATTACATTTTAAGTACTGAATTGCTTTTTTTATTAAAACACTACTAGTTTGATAGATGATGTTGTGTTTTGTGAGTTTTTAAAGCCATTTTATTGCGTAATTGATTTATAATCAAGCGTTGTAAAACTGATAAAAGAAACTAAAAAATAATATTTTGGTTTAAAAAAAGAGTATATTTATATCCCAATTTTAATATTTCTATGGATAAAAAATTACTTAGAGAATCTATATTTAGACATTTAGACGGAATTGTTGTTACGCCTGTAGTAAAAAGTTTACAGCAACATGACGTTTTAAAATATATACTAGAAAAAAAGGAAACGAACTTAAACGAATTAACTAATCATTTTAAAGCAAACGACGGATATCTAAATGTTGCTTTACGTGTTTTAGCCGCTCAAGGTTTTTTAAATTACGAAGTAAATAATAAAACGGACGAGGTTTTAGTTGTTGCTAATCAAGCAACTTCTTTTTTATATGAGCATGCACAAATCTATACCGATTTGTTTGCCTTTACCGCAAATCCGTTATTGCTAAATAACAAACAAATTCCTGATGAGTTGTGTAAGCAATGGGTTAAGTTGTTTGAAAAATATCATAGTTTAATTTTTCAGAAAGTTGATCTTTCAACAGAAAGCGGACAATTAACGCATCAAATTCAAAAACATATAGAAGGTGCTTTGTTAGGGCCAATTATTGTGCGTTTGGGTATGAATGGTATGTTTCATAATTACTTTATGCAATCTTCCTTTTCTGCAGACGAATTTCATAAAAATCCGGAATGTTTTGAGCAAGTTCTTCAATTTTTAACGCAATTGGGTTGGTTTACTGTTAACGATGGTAATTTTGAATTTACCGAAACCGGTTTGTTTTTTGCCCGTCGTGCAACAGCATACGGCGTAACCGTTTCTTATTTACCAATGTTTTCTCGTGTGGATGATTTAATTTTTGGTGATCCTAAAAAATTACGTGATATTGCCGAAGGACAAGATGAAATTCATGTGGATCGTGAAATGAATGTTTGGGGAAGCGGCGGAGCGCATACCACATATTTTAAAGTTATTGATCATTTAATAATCGAAATTTTTAACCGCCCAATTGAAGAACAACCTAAAGGAATTTTAGATATGGGTTGTGGTAACGGCGCTTTGTTACAGCATTTGTACGAGGTTATTGAGCGTTTTACTTTACGAGGAAAAATGTTAGAACAATATCCGTTATTTTTGGTTGGAGCAGATTACAATCAAGCAGCGTTAAAAGTTACTCGAGCAAACTTGATTAAAAATGATATTTGGGCTAAAGTAATTTGGGGTGATATTGGTAATCCTGATTTATTAGCAAAAGATTTGCAAGAAAAGTATAAAATTGAATTAAGTGATTTACTTAATATGCGAACCTTTTTAGATCATAATCGTATTTGGGAACCAACCGTTACATCAGCCAACCGATTGTCAACTTCTACTGGTGCTTTTGCTTTTAGAGGAGAACGTTTGTCGAATAATGCGGTTGAAGAAAACCTGAAAAACCATTTACAAAAATGGAGCCCTTATTTACAAAAATTTGGATTGTTGTTAATCGAACTGCATACCATTGCACCAAATTTAACAGCACAAAACATCGGTAAAACCCCAGCAACAGCTTATGATGCAACACATGGTTTTTCAGATCAATATATTTTAGAAATTGATGTTTTTCATAAAGTTTGCAAAGAAGCAGGTTTAAACCCGGTAATGAATATGTTTAAACGCTTTCCAGATTCTGATTTGGCTACTGTAAGTATTAATTTACTTAAACAATAAATAAAAAACCGTCTAAATATAGACGGTTTTTTTTATTTCTAAGCTTTGTACTAACCGCTGTACAATGGTAAGTTCTGTATCAATTTTGCGGTTATATATCAGCAAAAAATCATTTTTCTTTATAAAATTTGCAACTTCTTCTGGGTTAATTTTTTGGTATTCTTTAAGTGCCCAAACCATGGCGCTATGAATCATGTAGTTTTTGGTATCAATAAACTTTAAACAAATTAAAAACAGTAAATTTTTATTTGTTTTTTGTTTGTAATTAACCTGAAACAAAATAATGCTTCTAATTTTCCACTCGTTATTGGAATTGATAAATAAATTTACAAATGTTTGAGTTAGCTCCGGAATGCGTTGTAAGTATTTCCCTAAAATATCTTTCGCATAAATATCAATCGTATCCCAATTTGGTTTTTGCTCAGCCAAATCTTTAATGAATGAAAAATATTCAATTCGGTATAACGCGTCCAAATTCTTTTTAATTAAATCTAAAGCTACGTAATGAAATTCGCGTTCTTGTTTAGCAAATAGGTGAGCAACAATATCTAACAATTCGGTTTCTATTTCGTGTTTAAAATCGGGGTATAAATATTTTACAATTCGTAAACGCAAATGGTTGGGTATCCCAGCAAAAGGATGGGAGTAGTTCATTAATCGATCCATTTTTTCGGCATATACAACATCTTTGTGCATTCGAAACTGGTTTTCAAGGGCTTCTAAAAAACTGATCTTCATGGTTATTGATTTGATTAATTAATGTTCGCGAATAGCTATCTAATTGAACGATGAAATCAAAAAAATCGTATTCCAATGGAGCATAATATTGTGTTAAAGTATTGGAAGCCGTACTCATTTTCGATTTAAATTGAGTTCTAGCATCCATCTGTGTTAAAATATTAGTAATCCCTTTAATGGTTTTGTAAGAATATAACCAATTTTCGTTGACCATAATTGGCAATATATGTTTGGTTTTGTCGGGTAAAAGGGCTTCATTTTTTTGTAAGGTTTTGTAAAATTGTTGCGTAAAACGATACAAATCTAAATCATGAAATTGCTCCCAGTTTTTTGCTAAAAAATGATCGTAAACCACGTCTACAATTACGCCAGAATACAAACCAAATTCGGGCTGAAAATAGCGTTTAGAGTTTCTAAAAACCGGATGTGCATCAGTAAATGTATCTATTTTGCGATGCATAATAATGCCGTTTGCAATAGCATTCGGAAAGCTTTCAAATTTTTTACCTTTTACGTGATCTGCTATAAAATTTCCAATTTCTAAATCAGTATTGTTGTGTGATAAATATATATGGGCTAAAAAATTCATAGCTTAAAATTACGTAAGTTTTATAACTTTTAGTTAATAAAAATAACAGAAAATTACCGTATATATTATTTATATTTGTAGTAAACATAAAACATTTACCATGACATTAATAAAATCTATTTCTGGTATTCGCGGTACAATTGGCGGGCAAATTGGCGATAATTTAACTCCGCTTGATGCTGTTAAATTTGCTTCGGCTTACGGAACTTGGTTAAAAAATTATCATAATAAAAAAAATATAAAAGTTGTTATTGGTCGTGATGCACGTATTTCGGGGCCCATGATTCACAACTTAGTTATGCATACCTTAGTTGGTTTAGGAATAGATGTAATTGATTTAGATTTATCTACAACACCAACTGTTGAAATTGCAGTTCCGTTAGAAAATGCTGATGGCGGAATTATTTTAACAGCATCTCATAATCCAAAACAATGGAATGCGTTAAAACTTTTAAATGAAAAAGGGGAATTTTTAAGCGGAAAAGATGGTGAAGAAATTTTACGTTTAGCTGAAGCAGAAAGTTTTACTTACGCCGAGGTTGATGATTTAGGTACCGTTACAAAAAACGATGCTTATATGGATATGCACGTAGATGAAGTTTTAAATTTACCGTTGGTAGATGCCGAAGCTGTTGCAAAACGTAAGTTTAAAGTTGTTGTAGACGGGGTAAATTCGTCTGGAGGAATCATTATTCCGAAGCTTTTAAAACAAATGGGCGTTGAGGTGGTAGAATTATATTGTACGCCAAATGGCGATTTTCCGCACAATCCAGAACCTTTAAAAGAACATTTAGGAGATATTTGTAAATTAGTTGTTGAGGAGAAAGCTGATTTTGGAATTGTGGTTGATCCTGATGTAGATCGCTTAGCGTTTATTTCTAACGATGGCGAAATGTTTGGTGAAGAATATACATTGGTTGCCGTAGCCGATTATGTTTTAAGCAAAACACCTGGAAATACCGTTTCTAACATGTCATCTTCTCGTGCATTACGTGATATTACAGAAAAACACAACGGAACTTATCAAGCATCTGCCGTAGGTGAAGTAAATGTGGTAGAACTAATGAAAGCAACAAACGCAATTATTGGTGGCGAAGGTAATGGCGGAATTATTTATCCTGAAATTCATTACGGGCGCGATGCCTTAGTTGGCGTAGCTTTGTTTTTAACGCATTTAGCAAATTTAGAAATTAGCGTTGCTGACCTTAGAGCAAGTTATCCGCAATATTTTATGTCTAAAAATAAAATTGAATTAACACCAGCAATTGATGTTGATGAAATTTTAAAACAAATGACAGAGAAATATAAAAACGAACAAATTTCAACCGTTGATGGTGTAAAAATAGATTTTGCTACAAATTGGGTGCATCTTCGTAAATCTAATACCGAACCTATTATTCGTATTTATACCGAAGCACCAACCCAAGCAGAAGCTGATGCATTGGCTCAACAAATTATGAATCAAATAAAAACAATAGCTTCTATATAACAAGTTTTAAAACCTTTTGTTCTTTAACAAAAGGTTTTTTGTTAATTGTTTAAAATCAAGGATTTTGATTTGTATATTTGACTTTTAAAACCCATAATACCAAATGTTACTAACTAATAAAACTACTCAATTAGAAAAGTTTTTTGAACCTTTTCGTAAAAATATTGTCGGCATAGATCAAACCTTTGTTTCACCGTTCGGAGAACAAAAAATTATTTATACCGATTGGACAGCTTCTGGTCGTTTATACCGACCAATCGAAGAAAAAATATTAAATACCTTTGGGCCTTACGTGGCCAATACGCATACCGAAACTACATTTTCGGGTACTGCAATGACCATGTCATACCATCAAGCCCGTAACATAATTAAAAAACATGTTAATGCCTCAGAAGATGATATTTTAATTACAGCAGGTTCAGGAATGACTGGCGTTATTAATAAGTTTCAACGTATTTTAGGATTAAAAGTTCCTGAAAACTTACGTCAGTTTACAACTATTCCTGAAGAAACGCGTCCTGTTATTTTTATTACGCATATGGAACATCATTCTAATCATACATCGTGGTTAGAAACTATTGCAAAGGTTGAAGTTATTCCGAGTACACCAGATGGATTAGTTTGTTTAGAAAGTTTTAGAAAATTGGTAGAATCTTATGCTGATTGTCCATTAAAAATAGCTTCTATTACAGCTTGTTCAAACGTTACAGGTATAAAAACGCCTTACCATGAAATGGCTAAAATTATGCATCAAAACAATGGCGTTTGTTTTGTAGATTTTGCTTGTTCGGCGCCTTACGTTGCTATTGATATGCATCCAGCTAACGATCCTGAAGCGTATTTAGATGCTATTGTATTTTCTCCACATAAATTTTTGGGTGGGCCAGGTACATCTGGAATTTTACTTTTCAATAAAAAATTATACAACAACATGATTCCTGACTGCCCAGGTGGTGGAACGGTTTCTTGGACAAATCCTTGGGGAGAACATAAATATTTAGATAATATTGAAGAGCGTGAAGACGGTGGAACTCCTGGTTTTTTACAATTAATACGTACTGCATTAGCAATCAATTTAAAAGAGCAAATGGGGGTAGATAATATTTTAGCCCGCGAAAAAGAATTGATTGATTATGTTTTTGAACGTTTTTCTAAAATACCAAATCTACATATTTTAGCAGATCAACATAAAAACCGTTTAGGCGTAATATCTTTTTATATTGATGATTTGCATTACAACTTAGGGGTAAAGCTATTAAACGATAAATTCGGAATTCAAACGCGTGGCGGATGCAGTTGTGCCGGAACATACGGACATTATTTGTTGCACGTAGATCAGGAACGATCAAATTATTTAACGCATAAAATTTCTGAAGGCGATTTGTTAGAAAAACCGGGATGGATTAGAATGTCCATTCATCCAACTACTACCACAGAAGAAATTGAATTTGTTTGTGATTGCATCGAACAGCTAGCACAAAACTTTAAAACTTGGGGTAATGATTACCAATTAAAACCTCGTAGTAACGAATTTGTTCATACCAATAACGAAGTTTGCGTTGCCAGTATGGTTAATGATTTTTTTATTCTTTAATATAAAAGCTTACAATTTCGTAAGCTTTTTTTTATATTAGTGAATAATATTAACTCAACTGAAATGAAAAAAATATTTTTGATCTTTGGTTTTTTGGCTATAACTGCTTGTGCATCTAAGAAAAAAGTAACAATTCATGATATTCCACCCAAAAAAGCTGAACTTTATTGCACGGTTGATGATCGTGTGGTTTTGTTTCGAAGTGCATTTAATTATGCAGTTGAGGATAATGAGTTAGATTCTATTTACCGATTTGTAACCAAAAGTTATTATTACAACGTTCGAGAAAAATTCAATCCCTTAAAAAATCATGATTTAGTAAACTTTATTGCAACCCACGATTATATCGGGGTAGATTTACCGGCTATTGCTCTTTGCTTTGAACCCGAAACGTTTCAGGTTAAAGATGATTTAAATATGGAGGTACTAAAATTTAAATACGGCAAATATTATACGCATTTAGATACGTTATCGGTGTTGCTAAAAGATTATCACGATAAAGCAGAAGCACATCAGGTAATTTTACCGCCTTTAGATTTTACATCTATAAACACGGGTTTTGTAAACGACAGCTTAGATTTTAAACTACAAAAGTTTTTTAAAAAAAGCTAAAACACCGTACTATTTTATATTTAGATCCGCTAAACAATTACGTTTCTACACCAATCGGGTTTTTAAAAAATAATGCTTTTACAGATTATGTTTTGGTTGGATATGATTTTAATCCAAATCTTGATGAATCTGAAGAAGATTTTAATTTTGATTATGCTAAATACAATACATCAATTTTAGCTGGTATGTTAGCCGCAGTAACCGAACCTTTGTACAGAAAACATACAAGTAAAAAGTTTGAAAATGATTTAAATGATCCGGCAAAGCATACCAGTAAATATTATCCGGAAGAATTGTTGCATTATGCAGTGATGCGCAAGTTTAAGGAATATTACAAGTACCCTAATCCAGATCCTAAAAGTTATTTGCATCAATACGATTCTACATTTCAAGATGTTTATAATTTGTTTGCCGATTATGATCCAGAAAACACTTCAAATTTTAATACAATTTATGCCAACGCATTCAATCATTTAAAAAATAATTTTTATGCGAACATTGAAAAGTAAATCGTTGTTCTGCCTTTTTTTATTGCCTTTAATAAGTTGGGCGCAATTAGGAAATACTTTGCATTGCGGGTTTGATTTTACTACTTATTTGGTAGTTGATGTAAAAGATGCTGCAACTCAAAATAATGTTACAGGTTTGCGTTTGTCAATTGTTGATGATGTCGGAAACGAAGTGCTAAATACAAACAACCAGCATAGCTTTTTAAATGCCAATGTACCTTTGGTATTTTCTGAAAATTATAAAATAGATAGCCATCGATGGTTTTTTCCGTATGCTTAACAAACATATTTATTAGTATTAGCAAATACATTTGCTGCTGAAGATTTTAAGTTGAAAATAGAAGATGTTGATAGCTCTGCAAACGGAAGCTTTGCAACCCAAATAATAGATTTGTATAATTACAATTTATATGTTTTATGTGCTGCAGAAAATGCTAGAGCAGCCCAATTTGGACGGAAAATAAACAATCAACCCATTGAAGTTTTTTTAACAGCTACAAAATAAAAAAGCCAACTTTTAAAGTTGGCTTTTTATATATAATTTTTAAAATTAAGCTTCCATGTAAGCCTCAATTGGCGCACAAGAACAAACTAAATTTCTATCGCCGTACGCATCATCTACACGACGAACAGAAGGCCAGAATTTGTTTTCAGCCACATATTCTAACGGGTAAGCTGCTTGTTGACGTGAATATGGTAAATCCCAAGTTTCAGCCGTTAACATAGCTAATGTGTGCGGTGAATTTTTTAATACGTTGTTTGCATCTTCAGCAGTTGCTGCTTCAATTTCTTTACGAATAGAAAGCATTGCATCACAAAAACGATCTAATTCAGCTAAATCTTCAGATTCTGTTGGTTCAATCATTAAAGTTCCAGCAACAGGGAAAGAAACCGTTGGAGCGTGGAAACCGTAATCCATTAAACGTTTCGCAATGTCAGTAACTTCAATTCCTTTTGCTTTAAACATACGGCAATCAACAATCATTTCGTGAGCTGCACGTCCTTTTTCACCTGTGTAAAGAATTTCGTAACCTTGCTCTAAACGCGCTTTCATGTAGTTTGCATTTAAAATAGCAGTAGAAGTTGCTCTTTTTAATCCGTCAGCACCTAACATAGAAATATACCCGTAAGAAATTAAGCAAACTAATGCAGAACCGTAAGGTGCAGCAGAAATAGCAGAAATTGCTTTATCTCCACCAACTTTTACAATTGGGTTAGAAGGTAAAAATTCTACTAAATGTTTTGCTACACAAATAGGACCAACACCAGGACCACCACCACCGTGAGGAATAGCAAAAGTTTTATGTAAGTTTAAGTGACAAACGTCTGCACCAATTGTTGCTGGGTTTGTTAAACCAACTTGTGCATTCATGTTTGCACCGTCCATATAAACTTGTCCACCATTTTCGTGAATGATGTTTGTAATTTCGATGATTGATGATTCGTAAACTCCATGCGTAGATGGATACGTAATCATTACACACGATAATTCGTCTTTATATTGTTCTGCTTTTGCTTTTAAATCAGCTACGTCAATATTTCCTTCTTCAGTAGTTTTGGTAACAACAACCTTCATTCCTGCCATTGCAGCAGATGCTGGGTTAGTACCATGAGCAGATGCTGGAATTAATGCAATATGACGGTGCCCTTCACCACGAGATTCGTGATACGCGCGAATAGCCATTAAACCTGCATATTCACCTTGCGCACCCGAGTTAGGTTGTAAAGTTGTACCAGCAAATCCAGTAATTACGTTTAATTGTTGTTCTAACTTGTGTAACATAGTTAGATAACCTTGTGTTTGATCTGCAGGAGCAAACGGGTGAATGTTACCCCAGTTTGGTAATGATAATGGTAACATTTCTGCAGCTGCATTCAACTTCATTGTACAAGAACCTAACGAAATCATAGAATGATTTAATGCTAAATCTTTGCGTTCTAATTTTTTAATATAACGCATTAATTGTGATTCCGATTGGTAGGTATTAAATACGTCGTGTTGTAAAAATTTAGAAGTTCTTTCTAATTTTAACGGAACAACTGTTTCAGGATCTAATTCTGTAACTGTTGGAGCTGGTTTACCAGCAACTTCAGCAAAAATAGATATTACCGTATTTACA